>CAYWJL010000251.1:0-4083 GCA_964458145.1 uncultured Desulfovibrionales bacterium
CTATGAGATGATGCTTCGCACACCCCTCGCGGTCAAGAGATGCGGTATCTATGTGCAGTCGCTCCGCTTGTCAAACACTTTTTGAAAAAAAATGAAATTGCCCATCTGTCGAGTCCTGAAAAAAAGTTGTCACTTTTGGAATCGGATTTCCCCTTCTGCCGTCATCCCGGCGAAGGCCGGGATCTTGAACGACACGAAGGCAGTCTCTGACATCAGGCTATCGACCTCTCCCATCAAGATCCCGGATCAAGTCCGGGATGACGTGTTTTGTTGATATATCTCCCTTCCCCCCATCCTTTCCTGGGAACGCCGAGCAGACGCTCGGCGTTCCCAGGAAAGGATCATTCGGTTCGACGCCTCCGCAAGAATGCTCTCGCATTGTTGATCTCGGGTACAGAGGAATTACATGGATCATACACCGAAAAAAGCCTCCCGCCAGATCACATCTGAGGGGAGGCTTCATCAACTGACTCGATTAAGGGCATCACGCGGTGATCATTTCATTTTCCAACCATTCTCTCACCTCTGGGGTGACTCCATACACGCCCTTGTGGTTGCTGACATTTTGCATGAAAGACTTTTCCAACCCCTTGGGCAAATCAAAGGATGTCAGCTCTTCGGCTCCATCGGAGTTCCTCTTGATCAGATACCCCTTGGGCTTGTCTTCCCAGGTGTTGATGACAAAGTAATAGGAGACATCGGCCTTGCTCCTGACTCTGTTCTCATAACTCCCCCCGTACCCGGTGTTACCCCACTCAAGGTACAAGGCCACGGCATCTTCCGGAGTCATGTTCCAATCAATATCGATATCCTTGAATCGTGCGAACTGTCCCATAGTATCCCTCCTTCATAGCGGTCTATTTCATCTCGTTAGTTCTTTACTAGTAATCGTTATCATCAATGTCAAGATAAAAAACGTTCTTGAAACCCAGGCCCCATTCATGCGGGGTACAAGGGAAGGAGAGTACGGGAATACAAACGTACGGCTGATCAAATACGGATATCAGGGCAGGGCAACTCGGTGGACGTGCGATGCTTCCGGTATATCATGGCAGCATCGACGAACCTGTTGGCCCATTGGGGATGGCTGAAGGCGTGCATGTGGGTATACCCGGCGAGAGTATTTTGGGCGAGAAGCATATCGAGATGGGTGCATACTCCCTGACCACGTTCCAGATCAAGACAGGGAACAAGACTTTGCGAATCGACGGGTGCAGAACGGGAATAGTGAAACTCGTGACCGAGAAGGGAGGTCCCAACGGGATAAAAGGGATTTGAAACGGTCACCCCCCCCTTTACATATCCAAGGCCCTGGGGTTTCGGGCAGAACTTCGTGGATACGGGAAAAATCCCGGCCATGGGATACACAGCACCCTGATATTCGAGATCACGGCACAGGTACATAAATCCGCCACATTCAGCGTATATGGGCATACCTGATCGCGAAAACGAACGTACCCTCTCAAGCATTACCGAATTCTCAGAAAGCCTTTTTGCGAGGGTTTCGGGGAATCCTCCGCCAAGGTACAGGCCATCCAAAGCCGGCCAGGAAGTGCTTTCCAGCAGGGACAGTGAAACGAGCCTCGCGCCGGCGGCTTCAAGAGCCTCGAGATTTTCCTGGTAGTAGAACCACAGGGAAGCATCACGGACATAACCGATGGTCACGCTTCCGGGATCGGTAACAGAAGGTGGGAACAAGGGCCGGCAAGTGGTCGGAAGGGGTTTTGGCGTATCGGCGACCGAAAAAAGTGCAGGCAGATCGAGATGGTCGCTCACAAAGGAATAAAGGCGGGTAAAGGCGTGCTCAGCCTGGGTGAATTCCTGATCGGAAATGAGCCCCATGTGACGCTCGGGAATGGGGTTGTCCGTCATCTTGGGCAAGGCACCGAAAACTTTCAGATCCGTGTACCGTTCGATGGAAGAACGGACGACGGTCTCATGGCGACTCCCTGCAATGCGATTGAGAATCACCCCTCTGAGATCCAGTCGAGGCTCGAACATCGTACATCCCATGACAATCGCGGCCATGGTACGTGTGGCCTTGGTACAATCAACGACAATGACGACCGGAGCATCGAGTACTCTGGCCAATTCGGCTGTGGAACAGGAACCGTCAACGTCCTTGCCGTCGAAAAGACCTCGGTTACCTTCGATGATGGCCAGATCATGCCCCTGCATTCTGGCGTGAAAGAGATCCTGAATACGACGTGCCGGAAACAAAAAAGGATCCAGATTAGATACCGATGCCTTGGCCGCAAGAGCAAGCCAGTGAGCATCGATATAATCCGGACCCTTCTTGAATGGGCGAACGCGTATTCCAGCATCTACGGCAGCGCGGCAGACTCCAAGCGATACAATGGTCTTACCCGACCCGCCACTGAGACCGGCAAGGACCAGCCTTGGGCAGGGATTGGTGAATTCCATACAAAATTTCTCGCGCTACCAACCACCTATCCTACGGCAAGTCGGACAGGCAGGTTACAAACGTCTTATTCTTCACCCTCAGATGCATGCTGCTTGCCGGCACCTTTGAGACCATACATGGTGGTACTGCCACTGGACCAGTATTCAAGGATTTCATCGCTGACCATTTTATTGATAATCTTCTTGGCAGCACGGGGTTTTTCATCGGGGAAAAGAGCTGCTAGATCCTTGAAGTAGAATTTGCTCTTGTTCTTTGATTTCGATTCCATGAAATCAACAACTTTCTGTGCATTCTCGTCCATGAGATCCTCTCATTGTTTGCAAGACATGGGGCGGGAAATACCCGCCCCATTGATAGATAGTGCTATTTCTTGAGGTTGGCGAAGTCTTCAGCACCGTGTGTGAACTTGAAGTTCGTGGTCTGACGCCAGGTGTAATAGGCGGGATCACGGAAATCATCGATGACATGTTCGGTGAAGGGAAGGTCGCAAACTTCAAAGAATTTTTCCCAGCCGATCCGTTCGGCCCAGTCACCAAGACGTTCATACTTGTTGGCATTCTTGGAGTAGGCGTCGACAATCTTGCGGATGGTCGCGGTCATTGTAGGCCAGCGAGGGGGCTCGTTGGGAATGAAGGCGATAACGACCTTGGAGAACTTCGGTGCGGAGATACGGTTGGAGATCTTTCCACCAACCATGAGGGCGATACCGTCACCTTCCTGGTCTGCCAGAGGCAGGGAGGGACACATGGTGTAACAGTTACCACAGAACATGCAGCGCTCGTTCTTGATGGCAACGGTCTTGACGGTCTTGGTCTCACCTGCTTCAGTGACGATTTCCTTCTTGGTCGGGCGGATAGCGCCGACGGGGCAGGATGCGACTGCCAGGGGAATCTCACACAGGTTGTCCAGCCACTCATTATCAATGATGGGCGGCTTGCGGTGGTAACCCAGGATGGCGATGTCGGAGCAGTGTACGGCACCGCACATGTTCAGACAGCAGGCCATGGAGATGCGCAGCTGTGCGGGCATTCTCATCAGACCGAACTCTTCGAACAGTTCGTCCATGACAACCTTAACGGTACCGGAAGCATCGGTAGCCGGGGTGTGACAGTGGACCCAGCCCTGAGTGTGGACGATGTTGGTGATACCGGCTCCGGTACCGCCGACGGGGAACTTGTTGGCTCCGCCGGACTGCTTCTGAGAATTCAAGTATTCCTTGAGTTTCAGAGCTTCTTCCTTGGTCTCAACCATGAACTCGACGTTGTTCCGAGTGGTGAACCGCAGGTGTCCGCCACAGAACTTGTCAGCGATTTCGCAGATTTCACGGATCATGCCAACGGACATGAGACGGGCAGCACCACAACGGACGGTGTAGACTTCAGCACCGGTCTCGGACTTGTGCATGAGGACGCCGCCTTCGACGATTTCATGCCATGCCCACTTGCCCTTGTTGTCCTTGATGACCGGGGGCAGGAATTTGCTGTAATGCTGGGGACCGATATCGGTAATCCGGCCTTCCATCGGTTTTGCGGGATTGTATCCAGTAGAAATAAAAGCCATTTTTGAACCCCCCTCTTATCTCTGGTGGTGTTTGCGGTATTCCGCGATGTCGCGATCCCAGCCGCCTTCAACGTCTTCTTCCTTCCAGAAGATGTACG
>CAYWJL010000252.1:0-4051 GCA_964458145.1 uncultured Desulfovibrionales bacterium
TCATGACCCCGCGCGATTGTCAGCTCGGTCGCAGCGAACCCCTCAAGGACACGGCACGGGTCATGTCGCGCTTCGTGGACGGTCTGGTCATCCGTACCTTTGGTCAGGAAAAACTCGAGGAGTTTGTGGAGTACGGTTCCATCCCCGTCATCAATGCGCTGACCGACGAATATCACCCCTGTCAGATCATGAGCGATCTGCTGACCATGTACGAAAGGACCCCGGATTTTTCCGATCTGGTGGTCACCTGGGTGGGCGACGGGAACAATATGGCCCATTCCTGGATCAACGCGGCCGTGTATTTCCCCTTTCAACTGAACATCGCCGTGCCCAAGGGGTACGAACCCGACAGTACCATTTTCGAGCGGGCCTCGGAGATGGGTGCCAAGGTCTGGATCACCCACGATCCCAAAGAGGCCGTTGAAGGTGCCCACTATATCAATACCGATGTCTGGGCCTCCATGGGCCAGGAAGAGGAACAGAAAAAGCGGGAAAAGGCCTTTGCCGGTTTTCAGGTGGATCAGGACATGCTCGCTTTGGCCGATCCGGCGTGCAAGGTACTGCATTGTCTGCCCGCCCATCGCGGTGAAGAGATTGCCGAGGATGTTCTCGAAGGTCCTCAGTCCGTGGTTTGGGATCAGGCTGAAAATCGTTTGCACATGCAAAAGGCCATTCGGGAATGGGTCTATACTGCTTGACACCTTGCTGCTGCGGGCCGATGGACCTGGTGTGATTTCATAAGCTCAGCAGCATACCTACCTGTTGCAACGACAGGATGCCAAAGATTGAGTTTTGGGTCGTTTGTTGGAGACAGTTACGCGCAGATGCTTGCATTTGGGGTGACTCACCGTCAATTTCTCATTATCTCTCAATATCTTAAGGAGTAGCCATGAAGCCGACGGAGCCGTCGTTGGTCAATATCCTCGTTGTGGACGATGACCTGCAAATCCGAACATTCATGAAGGATCTTCTCGATTCGTTCGGGTATAATTGCGCCGATGCCTCCTGTGCGGCCGAGGCCCTGGAGGCGTTCGATCAGATAACTTTCGATCTGGTCCTCTGCGATATCGATCTCGGAGACGACAACGGCCTGGAACTGGCCAAAACCTTGCGCGGCAAGCGCTCGGACACGGCCATCATCATGGTCACGGGAATCGACGATTCCACCCTGGCCGAGACCGCTTTGGATTTTGGGGCGTACGGGTACCTGGTCAAGCCGGTCCGGATCAACGAGGTGCTCATCAACGTGAGCAATGCCTTGCGCAGGAGAAGTCTTGAGCAGCAAAGCAGGCGGCACCAGAAGATTCTTCAGGAGCAGGTGGCCGAGCGCACACGCAAGCTGAACAAGACCCTGAGTGATCTCAGGCGGGCCTTTGACGATATCGTTCACGTCATCGCCATGACCGGTGAGATGAAGGATGCCTATACGGCCGGTCATCAGCAGCGGGTGTCGGAACTGGCCACAGCCATCGCCCGGGAGATGGGGCTGCCCTATGAAAATGTGGAGACCATCCGTCTTGCAGGTATGATCCATGACCTGGGCAAGATAGCCATCCCCTCGGATATCCTGGCCAAGCCCACCCGGTTGCGGCCTACGGAATTCGCCCTGATCAAGGACCATCCCCAGCTTGGCTACGATATCATTTCAACGGTGGATTTTTTGAAACCCGTGGCCGAAATCGTGCTCCAGCATCACGAACGTCTCGATGGAGGGGGCTATCCCCAGGGGCTCAAGGGTGACCAGATCCAGCTCGAGGCCCGCATCATAGCCGTTGCCGATGTTGTGGAGGCGATGTCCTCCCACCGGCCCTATCGCGAAGGACTGGGGATCGATATCGCCCTGGGAGAGATTGAAAAGAACGCTGGGCGTTTGTACGACAAGGAGGCCGCAGCCGCGTGCCTGCGACTTTTCAGGGAAAAGGAGTTTGTTCTCGGGAAGGGATGATTCGCAACCCCTGAACTTTCGGTTGCAAAACAGAACCAAACAAAGAGGGCCCGGATGCGTGAACAGCATCCGGGCCCGTTTCTTTTGATGACAACCAGGTGATGACAATGGTCACCTCGAGGGATCACCCTGCATGGAGTTGTTCGAGCAATGCATCCACGTCAGCCTGGGAGGCAGCAGATTGAGCCGCCTCTTTGGTCTGTTCCAGGTCCTTGTCCGGGCTTTGCTCCCGGGTTTTGAGCAGGATGCCGGTGGAAACGTACAGGTCCGCAGTCATGGTCTCGACACGCTGGAGCATTTCGATGACCCTCTTGATCCGCTGACCGGTCAGGTCCTGAAAGGACATGCCCGTTGTGATGCCCAAAAGATCGGTGTTCAGGGTAGCTGTCAGGCCGTCGAGGGTTTCCTTTTCAGGGCCGCTTTGAATGTGGTTTGCAATGATTTCTTCAATGTGTCCGAGGCTGTCCATACTTCTGTCGACTCTGTCCAGGATGTCGAAGGTGGCCTTTTCCGTCTGTTCGATGATCTGGGTAAGACGCTGGGAGGCATCGGTGACCATGCCTGCGGCCTGCTTGACCTGTTCGGTGTTCGGCGGACAGTCTCCGGCATCTGCACAATTCTGCAGACTGTGAATTTCCTGGTAGATGGAAGAAATCTTGCCCATGAGTTCTTCGGTCAGAGCCTTGAAAAACTCGGTTTCGTTGCGCTTGTCCTGCTGGGGCGATGGGAGTCTGCTGGCTACTTCCTGAGAGATGGTTTCTCTGATGGAGGGTAGAAGCTTCCGGGATAAGTGCTCACATAATTCGTCGAGAGATGCGGTATCCATGCGGCTCCTGTAGGGGACATCGGGTAGAACGTTGAATTGACCAACTGATTCAGCTACAGAAAATAACTGTCTTCGTCAAAGAAGGAGTAGCCGTTCTTGCCCGATTTTTTGGCCAGGTACATGGCTTCGTCGGCCTTGTGGATCAGTTCCTCGGTCGTGTCCCCATCGCTTGGAATGATACTGATGCCGACGCTGGCGCTCACCCGCACCTGTTCGTCCTGCCACTCTACAGGGCGAATGATGGATCTGATCAACCGTTTGGCAGTCAAACCGGCGTGAACAGCCTGCTGCATGCCGGTGCACACAAGAACGAACTCATCCCCCCCGATACGGGCGACCGTGTCGTGTTGCCTGACCAGCTTGAGCATCCGCTCGGCTGTTTTTATGAGCACGTGGTCGCCGCATTTGTGACCATAGGTGTCGTTGATGGGTTTGAATTCATCGAGATCCACAAAAAAGACCGCAGCATGACATGCGTTTTTCCGGCAGTCCTCGATTGCGGCATCGATTCGTTTTCCCAGAAGGAGTCGATTGGGCAAAGCCGTCAATGGATCATGAAATGCCTGAAAATCCTGGTCGATATCGCCTTTTTCGTCAGAACGCGTGATCTGAAAGGTGACGATGACACGCCCCTTGGCATCCAGCGTCATATTTGCGCAGCTGTTGTGCGCAACACCTTCACTGTCCATGAATTCAAAATGGCTGAAATAGACGTTGTTCAGAGAGAGTTTGGCGATCAATTCATGCAGATCAAGGCCATGATATATTTCCTCGAGGGAAAGGTTGTTTTTGGCAGCCCTGGCATAGCCGCTCACCTCCTCGAAAAGCGTGTTGAAATCGAGGATCGTCAAATCCTGATCACAAATGAGAGCAGGGGTCAGGGAAAGGCTGAGGATGGTGCTGGAGGTCAGGGACATGGTGGAATCCTTGAGAAGGATCATTGAGGATGGCGGCCCGCGCATGGTGCCGCCTGAATGAAAGAAATGTATGACACGACCGTTTCCGGTCTGTCGAACTACCTTGAATGGCGGGCAGGTGCAACCCGCTTCATGACACGAATCGGGGGAGAGAAGATGTAAGACAGAGGAAGGCGGCAGAATGACGCCAGCACGTCATCCCGGACGTGATCCGGGATCTCCCCCGGATTGACGTTGTTTGGCGTTTCAGCCGCATCCCAGGCATTCAAGATCCCGGCCTGCGCCGGGATCAGGTCAAAAAAGGAAGGTTTGGTTCGACACGTGACAATTTTTTTCTAATCGGCAAAGGGAATGCGCAGGTCG
>CAYWJL010000253.1:0-3294 GCA_964458145.1 uncultured Desulfovibrionales bacterium
CCTGCCGGAATCATGTTCCGACAGGGCGTTGGGTCTTGCTGGATATGGAATAAACAATCCCGAACCGGGATACTCCTATAACAATTTCAGATCCCAGTTCCACAACTCGGGATATCCAGGAAGTCCACAACGCCGTCCGAGCCTATGAATCCCTTGATCGCTGGGATCCGCACTCCATGCAGGACATGCTTACAGCTCATGCAATCCTGATGCACGGTCTTATGGCTTCGTGGAAATGACCGACCCGAATCCCCCCAAAAGCCCTCAACATAAATACCGACTGACGCAAAAAGGACGATCCGTTAGAAAATAATATCATCTGTGCAATCGTCTGGGAATAGGACATGACAAACAAAAACAGGCAGATGTAAGTTTCCTTGCCCCCTTTCTCTTCCCTTCCCTCCTCCTTTTTTCTGTTCCCATTTTTGATTGTCTATTGAAACCAACCAACAGCTAGACGACCTCATGGCTGGCGTTGATCCTTGTTTCCAACCGCGCAATCGTCTCGAGAATTGTCTCGAACCTGGGAACCTCACCAAAAATCATACCCTTCAGTGCATTGTAATCAATCTTCAAGGCCCTGAGCAAATCTCCCCGAGGAACAAGGGAAAAAGTTCCGGCGCATGCCGTATCATATCCTCTCCAACGCGCTGGAAAAAGTCTCTCGGCGTGTTTCCGCACGCTCTCCTGAAGTTCGATATCAAAAATGGCTTCATTTCCGATATCGCTATCGGTCATCATGGCCACATCGTAGTAATGCCTGGATGCCCTGTTGCGATCCTTGGGGATTCTCCCTTCCCGATCATACCCGCATCTGAGGGCATGCAGGATAACCAGCTTGTCGCAAAAGGTCCTTTCTGCCTTGATGGTACAGATGTTCTGAATCGCAAGGTCAAAAGGGCCGACCTGTTCGATGTACGGTGTTATTGCCTGAAATTCATGCGGAATCGTTGCCGATCTGGCTCCCCCCTCGATGATCACCCTTGGTTTGACATACGCTGCAACTCCCCCGTCAAAAACAGATGGGTACTCGACAAATATGCAGTGATCATCCCCTTCAAGCACTCGAGTTCCGACCGCACCTGCCTCCAGCAGGGCCTGCTCAAGAGTTTTGATCAGAGAATCGAAGAGATACACATCACACGCAGCTCCAAGCTCGTTGAAAAATCGTTTACGCCTCTTGCTTCCGAACGAATCGAGATCACTGACCTCAAGACCGAGATCACCGGCAAAAATCGTGATGTCGATATCTTCAGAGAATCGGTTGATGAGCCCATATACTTTGGAGAGTGATGTGCCCCCTTTGAAAAGTAGTCGTGGATCAGAAGGCGCCCGATGGTTGAACAGGATTTCAAGTATCAGGCAAACCCAAAAATCCTTTTCAGCATAGCTGGCCAATGTACCGATTTCTTCTCCCGCTGCCTCGAACAATTCTCTTCTATCAGCGACAGAGGCGAATAGAATTTTATTGAAATTATTCAGCATATGCCACCTGCTCCACAACCCTGGCCATCCATTGAGGCATGGCATCAATGCCTTCAGTCAGGTCTGCTTTGATCTCTTGAGGAAGAGTCTTCAACTTTTTGACCACGTGATCATCAACCTGCCGACTGCCAAGCCACCTCAAGGCCAGAACGACATCCCGTCCGATACGATCATGCCAGTGCATCCACTTACCGCTGACCCGCTTCAGCTTTATGGATCGATTCCCGATACGAACGGTACGGCTCGAACCATCCGTCAGATAGGCTATTTCGGCTGGAACCGCTGTTGTCAATCCCAGTGCATTGGCCGCAACAAAGCCATCGGGCATGAGCCGGGATCTGTCCCTTTTTTCAAGAGTCCTGACGACCTGTTCGAGAGATACCGGAGGCTCCCTCTTTATCAGCCAGTTATAACTCGGTACATCATAGAGCCCCCTACCGACTTTCCTGAGCTTTCCCTCGGCAACCAGTTGGGTCAATGCCCGGGTAACTGTCGCACGGGGGCCCAGACAGGCAAATTCACCCCGGGCGAACACGGATTGTTCTCGCCCTTTGCTTTTTACCTTGTTCATTATTTTTTCTTTTACGGAAACCATACGCACCTCTCGCACCACGTTCTGACCAGATATTTGAGCCTAATTTAGTCATTTTTATGCCAAGGTCAACGTATTTTCAATCCCGAAGCCAACAAAAACAGCAAAGCCCTGCGGAAGCACGTTCCAACAGGGCCTTGTCATATTCGCGGAGAGCAGCGTGAGCATCTCCGCACCAAGGATTGTCTAAAGCAGTTTCAAATCCCAGTTCCACAACCCGGGTCTATCCTTGACCTCCACGGTCTTGGGAACCCGTTCGCGCATGTGGACGAAGAGCTGGTACCCGGCCGTGGACAGTTCCTGTTTCTTGTCCCGAATGTCTGTAAACCAGTTGGGAAACGTCCAGAAAAGATCCCCGTATCTGATGGTCCAGGCGGTTTCGCCCTTGGGGCTTGCAAAGGGTTCACCTGGCTTGAGATGTTCCGCCTTGATCCGGGAAATGCATAGAGGCCAGATGCCGTTTATGACCACACCAAGGGGGAGGGGGGAACGACTGGGCAATGCCAGGAAATCCGGGCCGGAAAGCTCGGGACTGACAATGACGCCGGATGCGCCCAGCTCCTTGGCGGTCTGGATGGCCAGGGGGTTGGCGATATTGCAGAACGGACCCGCCCAGATCCGGCAATCGTTCCATGTATCGAGGAGTCCCATCTGCCAGGGGGCGTTGATGACCATGGTCTTTGCGCCACGATTGATCAGCGAGGCCACGGTCTTTTTCCATATTCCCTCGTTTTCGGGCCAGATGACAGGAGGCAGCCACCACCAGGTTCTGGCCACCAGGGCACGGGGCAACTTTTCCACCTGGCCGGGAACGATCCAGGTTCCCATGGGAGGTCCCTTGCGTTCCACAGTGGGAAGCTGGCGAAACACGCGGAGTTCCATGGCGTTTCGTGCTTTCCCTTTTGTCCGGGGCGGGCTCCAGACCCTGGGGGCCTTGACCTTGAAATCCGAGGACTCGGTCTCTGCATGGGAAATCGTCTGCAGTTCCCTGTTCAATTCGTTGATCAGTTTGGAAAGCTCGGGCTCCCGCCGGTCCACCAGAAATACCGGCGTCCCCTTGGGCGCAGGCCGGTTTTCACCCAGGGGAATATCCAGCCGTCCCTTTTTGGGCACGGCACGGCGGATGCGCATTGTTCTGTGCCAGGGTTGGTCCTCGTAGCCGATACGGACTTGATCCACATATGCCCGTAACTCTAATTGGCACAACAACCTATGGA
>CAYWJL010000253.1:3304-4042 GCA_964458145.1 uncultured Desulfovibrionales bacterium
GGTTCTCACCCATGGGAATATCCAGACGCCCTTTCTTGGGCACGGCCCGCCGGATACGCAGCGTTCTGTGCCAGGGCTGGTCCTCGTAGCCGATACGCAGAAGGTCCCCGCCCAGCAGTTTGGTCCGGGGCGTAAACCATGTTCGCCGCCCTCCACCCTGCACCGTGCCCATGAACAGACCCGAGCCGGTGTCCTCGCCCTCCACAAGGGGAACCACCTTGCGCTGGGGCAGGAAATAGTAATGCGAGGTCTTCCGAGACAGGGCCATCTCCAGAAGTTCCTGGGCCATCTTGCGGCTTGCAGGGTCATTCCCGTGATCGCGTAACAACCTATAGGCCTTGACCGTGTAAAACACGTAGTGCGGCCCCTTCTTGCGCCCCTCGATCTTCCAGGAACGCACCTGGGGAATATTCGCAACCGGACGAACCAGCACATCCAATCCCAAATCCTGGCAGGAAAAGAAACGGTCTTTAACCCCGTCCTGCTCGTAGACGCGACGGCAGGGCTGCACACACCGCCCCCGCAGTCCGCTGCGTCCACCCAGAAAACTGGACCAGTAGCACCGTCCTGAGACCGCATAGCACAGAGCACCGTGCACAAAGCTCTCCAGATCCAGGCCCGGAGGACAGGCAGCAGCCATCTGCTTGAGTTCGTCGATTGTGAGTTCCCGGGGTACGACCACCCGATCGATATCCAGCTTCTCCCGCACCAGGGAAAGAGCCGCAGGAAAACTGCAAT
>CAYWJL010000254.1:0-4037 GCA_964458145.1 uncultured Desulfovibrionales bacterium
GTCTGCCGGAATGTTTGTGCACCAGCTGTGAAAAGGAAGGGAATACCTGTTCAAGCACGTTTACAGAAATATCGAGAGTACCCCAACCAACATCAACAGGAGGTCGTCATGGCTCAGGAATGTGAATTGTTGGCTCAATGCGGATTTTTCAGGAAATACAAAGCCACCAAAGAACTCGCATGCAAGGGATTTATCGCGCAGTACTGCAAGGGGGCTCTCATGGAGCAGTGCAAAAGAAAGGCCTATCGTAAGGAACATGGCGTTCCCCCATCCGACGACATGATGCCCACCGGGCAGATGATGCGCGGTTAAACGAAAATCATCGTATTCCTGATACAAACCAAAAGGCGCCCCCGCAGACCATGTCTGTTGGGGCGCCTTGGGTTTTTGGGGGTGTTTCCATGTGTGGTCAGTGGGCAAATGAAAGATCGATATGCTGTCGGCCTTTTTTCTGACCGGCATGTACATTGTCGGCATGATGCCTGATCATCAGCACGGCCATGGATTCGGGATCGGCGTTTTCTATGAGGGGTGAAGGGTGATCCAGGGGCTGCAGGTCGATGGGGTGTCCCTGGTATTCCAGATGGGCCTCGACCCGGAATTCATCGAATACGAGCCTGAAGGAAACAGGGCTTTGGGGAGCTTTTTGCGTGGCGATGAGTTCCACGGCCTCGAAGACTCCGGCCTGGACCTTGTCCATGACATCGGCTCGGGCCCCCCAGGCACCGCCATGGGTGTTCAGAAAGGCGCGGAGTTTGTCCCAGGTCTGGTCGTTCCACACAAGTTCCGTGGTGGCTGACTTGGCGATGCCGATGCGCATGATCAGATTGAGCAGGATGGCGCTGATGGTGGCCACGGACAGGGACGAGCTGAATATGGGCTGCAGCCAGTGAGGCAGCCCGGCATAGGCATGGGGCAGGACATCGACGCTCAGGCCGAGGATGAAGGAGATGCCCACCACAAAGGTCCGCCGGGCGTCCATCATGCGGGACATGATGATCTGCAGGCCGGCTACGATCATGAAACTGACGGAAAAGATCATGGTCGCCCCGATGACCGGTCTCGGCATGATGGCGAAAACCGTGCCCAGTTTGGGAAACAGGGCGAGGAAGGCCAGAATGATGGCCAGGGCGTAGCCCACCCGGCGGCTGGTTGTGCCTGTGGCAATGGACAGGCCGATGTTGGATGACGACGAGGATTGTCCCATGCCTCCGAAGATGCCGGCAGCCAGGCATCCCGCGCCGTCGGCCAGAACGCCCCGGGCTATGTTGTGCATGTC
Organism: uncultured Desulfovibrionales bacterium; assembly: GCA_964458145.1. Classification (GTDB taxonomy): domain Bacteria; phylum Desulfobacterota; class Desulfovibrionia; order Desulfovibrionales; family Desulfomicrobiaceae; genus Desulfoplanes. Next base: position 1,280 of record CAYWJL010000254.1, read on the forward strand.
CGGCAGTTTCCAGGCGGCGTCGTTGATTTTCTGGCAGGTGGTGAGATCGCCCACGGTTTTGAGGGACGAGCAGAGTATGGCGATGAGAAAGGGCGCGATCAGGGACGGGGAGAACGACCAGCCCGGATGGTGGGTAAAGGGAATGGCTACCCAGGGTTCATGGACAACCTTGAGCCAGTCGTTCACGGTGAGAATCCCCAGCATCTGGGAAAGGGCATAGCCTGCAGCCATACCGATGACGATGCAGAAGAGTTTCAGCTTGCCCTTGCTCCAGACGTTCAACCCCACCATGGTTGGCAGGGTGAACAGGGCGGCCACTGTCTCCAGGGCCTGCAGTGGTGGGCCGTCTACGGTGATACCAAGAGCGTTTTTCACGGAAAGCTCCACCACGGTGAGTCCCACCATGGTCACGATGAGCCCTGTGACTTCGGCCGGAAACAGGGCCCGCAGTTTGTGAACGATGCGCGAAAACAATCCCTCGAATACTCCGGCAATGCAGGTCATGCCGAAGAGCAGGGAGAGGCCGCCGGTTTTCATGGCCAGCAGGGAGGCTGTCAGGAAGGACGGCCCGCAAAGCTGAGGGCAGAGATACCCGGACCCGATCCCGTATTTGCCCCATGCCTGCAGGAACACCCCCACGGCAGCGCCGAGCAGGGACATGTTCACCACCTGGGAGGCTGTTTCCGAACTTCCACCGACGCTGCGGACAATGAGCACCGGAATAACCAGGGAGATGGAGATCAGGCAGACATGCTGCAGTCCCATGAACAGGGACACGGGCCAGGACGGGGGATCGTCGACCCCGTAGACGAGATTGGATGGTTTGGTAGGCATGGTAGTTTCCTTGCTGAAGAAGGGGAGAAGACATACTAAGTTGGAGGATTTCGTACTACTATAATCAAAGGTTTGCAAAGTCCTGTTGCCTGGACAGACACGCTCATGAAATTAGGTGACGACAAACAGGTTGAGGCCTGGTTGCATCTGGAGTAGGTCATGCCGGTTATGTAATGTAAGGCAGATAACAAGGTGGTCATATGCAGACTTTTTTTCAGGATATGGATGAACATTTGAGCCGGGGGGAACGGGTTTGCCTTGCAACCATTGTGCGGCAGCAGGGCTCGACCCCCCGGGATGCCGGTACCATGATGGTCGTGTATGCCGACGGTTCCATTTCGGGAACCATCGGCGGCGGATATGCCGAAGCCGAGGTCATCCGTGCCGGACGCATCCTCATGGAACGGGGCGAATCACGACGCGCGACCAGGGAGTTTTCCATGACCGACGGCAAGTCGGCAAGCAGCATGGGCATGGTGTGCGGCGGAGAGGTCGAGATCCTGCTGACCCTTCTCGAACCGGGCGATCGTGATCTCGCTGCAGCGGTGGCCGAACATATCGGGAACGAACAGACCTGTTTTCTGGGTTTTCCCCTTGGGGAAGAGCCTGTGGAGGGTGCCCCGATCGTTCTTGTGGATGCCGAACACGGAATAGGTGACCTGCAAGGCCGGGATATCCAGGCCGGGGCGGGGATTCCTCCAGGCCCGGTGAGCATTTCCGTGCAGGACAGGGAATGGTTCGTCTGTCCGGTCATGGGAGCACCCAAGGTGTATTTTTTCGGGGCGGGCCATGTCAGTCGGGCCACGTCCGAGATCGCGGCACTGGCTGGGTTCGCCCCCGTTGTGGTGGACGATCGCCGGGAACTGGCCACGGCAGAATTGTTTCCCAGTGCCCGCTCCATCCATTGTCCCCCGTCCTTTCATGATTGCGTGTCCGAATTTTCCCTGACTCCGAGCGATCTGGTGGTCATTGCCTCGCGGGTTCCCCTGCTGGACAATGTGCTGCTGGAACAGGTGCTGGCCACCCCGGCCGGATTCGTGGGTATGCTCGGAAGCGTCAGGAAGCGGGACGCCATTTTTGCCGATCTTCTGGCCAAGGGCGTGGCGCAAGCGGATATCGATCGGGTCCATTGTCCCCTTGGCGTATCCATCGGGGCCAGGACCCCCCAGGAGATCGGGGTGAGCATCGTGGCCCAGCTCATCCAGGCGCGAAGGGCGGGAATGTGAAGGATACAATGAAGGATCTGGGCGCGGTCATCCTGGCAGCCGGGGAATCTTCACGCATGGGGCAGTGCAAAGCATTGCTTCCCCTGGGGGACCAAACCGTGCTGGAGCAGGTGATCGATCTGTTCCGGAAGGCCGGGATCGAGCGTATCTGCGTGGTCACGGGATTTCACAGGGATCGCATCCACCCGGTGATCGAAGCGGAAGGCGTGTTGGAGGCCTGCAATCCGAATCCTGAAGAGGGGATGTTTTCGTCCATCTGCACGGGGATCAGGACGTTGCATGAACAGTGTAAAGGGATGTTTCTCCTGCCTGTGGATATCCCGCTGGTCCGTTCATGTACCCTGCAGCTTCTGGCGGAAACATGGCAGGAAAACCCTTCTTCCATTGTCATGCCCTACTGCCGAGAGGAGAGCGGGCATCCTCCCCTTGTTCCTTCGTCGCTGGCTGCGAGTATTCTCGGCTGGACAGGAGACATGGGCCTGCATGGTTTTTTCGAATCGGTTCGGGAGGGGATTGTTCCGGTCCAGGTGCCGGACGAGCATATGCTCATGGATATGGATACCCCCGAGGCCTATGAACGTGTCCGGGCTGCGTGGCAGGGGTTCGGCGTTCCCTCCCGCTCGGAATGTCTGGTCATGATGGCTACCATTGTCAACAGATAATTCAATTTTAACTTCCGGGTTCCCATTACCATATTT
>CAYWJL010000255.1:0-4036 GCA_964458145.1 uncultured Desulfovibrionales bacterium
ACCTTCTCAAGACCCTCATCTGGTACGATAACGAATGGGGATACTCCTGCCGCGTCGCCGACCTGGCACGCTATATGGCTCGGCAGGGGGTGTAGAGACGTCGGCCGTATTTCCTCGTTAGATCCCAAAAAAGTCCCACAGCCGCCAAGGTTGAAAAAGGGGTACGCTCGAGCAGCGTACCCCCTTTTTTTTGCTTCCGCTGACGGCCGGCAACCCGTCGTGAACCCATTGATTTTTAAGTAAAAAAATAAGCAATAGTATCAATTACTTAGCTACGAGAAAAAACTTTACCAATGGTGAAAGTCATTATAGTTGAAGAGGTTCTGGTAGAATGCTTTATTCTGGAATTTCAAGGATAAAGGGCAATCCAGCACACTCACATGCAATGTGTTTTTCAATTTCGAAAAATCATACAATAAAACATATTATAATGAATACAAACTGTGACTTTTTGGGTATTTTCATGGTCAGCCAATATACTATTTTTGTTTATTTGATAAGCGTAACTATATTTTCATGGGCTATATATACATGGGTAAACTATAGAATCAGCAACCACAAATCTAATCGTGTAAAACGTATAAAGGAGCTTGTCAAAGATCCTGAGACGGTATCATATATGCCGACAGATATTTTATCTGATAGGGAAGAGAAAGAAACACAAAAAGATATTGTGAGAGGAGTACGTTCGAGATTTACAATAATTCAACGTACGTTATTTTTTCTCATTCTTTTAGTATGGTTTATTGCTCTTACTGCTCCTTTTGTCGGCAAACTTCCTGGAAATATCCTTTCCATTTTAATTGCAGTTCTTACGGCAGTTATCGGTATTGCCGTCAAACCACTCGTTGAAAATATGATATCAGGTATCGTCATCAGCTTTTCCAACCAACTGCGCGTGGGCGATACCCTTATGATCGACCAGCAGTATGGCACTGTCGAGGATATCTCCATCACCCATACAAAAATCAAGACATGGGATTGGAAACGCTATGTCATACCCAACAGCCGTATGCTTTCAAAAGAATTCATCAACCTGACCCTCAATGATACATTACTCTGGGCCTACCTCGAGTTCACTGTTTCCTACGATGCGGATATTGAAAGAGTGAAGGAAATGGCCATAGGAGTCGCTTCCCGAAGTGAATACTGTACCGGGCAGGAAGCTCCGCAATTCTGGATCATGCGTATGGACAAGGAAGCGGTGACCTGCTGGGTGGCGGCGTGGGCGGAGTCCCCTGCCGAAGCCTGGAATCTCAAAAGCGATATCGCCATCAATCTGATCAAGGTTTTCAGAGCCGAAGGCATCGCGACGCACATTTCCTATGTTGATCTCACATCTGCACATCAAATGCGATGTAAACGCTGAGTATACTGTAATCATAAAAATATCGAACAGCATTTTTTTTAATATTTCCCATTGTATCGAGTTATGGTACAAGATGTAGAACGATACATGGAGGTTGTATGACCGGTCGAACGCGTGTCGGGTGGCGTGAGTGGGTTTCGTTACCCGATTTGGGTATCAAAGCCATAAAGGCAAAAATCGATACGGGGGCCAGAACATCATCCCTGCATGCCTATTTTGTCGAACCTTTCACGGAAAATGGGGTCGCAAAGGTCAGGTTCGGCATCCACCCTGTTCAGCGCAACGAGGACATTGCGACCGTTTGCGTGGCAACCGTATTGGATATCCGTACCGTTACGGATTCGGGTGGTCATCGGGAAGACCGTTTTGTGATAGAAACTCCTGTATGCCTGGGAGATATGGAATGGAGGATAAAGATGACCCTGACCAATAGGGATACGATGCTTTTTCGAATGCTTCTGGGAAGAACTGCCATGCGCAATCGGATTGTTGTCGATCCATCCCGAAGTTTTCTTAATGGCAAAAACCTGGCTTCTGTCTACCCTGTAGTATACTCTGGAGATGATGAATGAATATTGTTGTTCTATCACGGAAAAAGGAACTTTATTCCACGAAATCCATTGTCAAAGCTGGAGAAGATCGTGGGCACAACATACGCGTTGTCGATCCTCTGCGTTGTTATATGAATATTACATCAAACAACCCTTCCATCAGTTATAAAGGGGAAGAACTTACAGATATCGACGCGGTGATTCCTCGGATTGGCGCGTCCATTACCTTTTTTGGAACAGCTGTTGTGCGACAGTTTGAAATGATGGGCATCTATTGCCTCAATGAGTCGGTGGCCATCACGCGCTCTCGGGACAAGCTCCGCAGTCTGCAGCTTCTTGCCCGCAAAGGCATTGGACTCCCGGTGACCGGTTTTGCTCATTCGACCAAATTTACAGGAGACCTGATAACAATCGTCGGAGGCGTACCGCTGGTGGTCAAACTCCTGGAGGGCACGCAAGGTATCGGTGTTGTTTTGTGCGAAAACAAGAATGCTGCGGAAAGTGTCATCGAGGCATTCCGCGGCCTCAATACCAATATTCTTGTCCAGGAATTCATCAAAGAAGCGAATGGTTCCGATATACGCTGTCTTGTTGTCGGCGGGAAGGTTGTTGCCGCAATGATGCGAAAAGGTAAGGAAGGTGAGTTTCGTTCCAATCTTCACCGTGGCGGATCTGCGAAGATTGTAAAAATCACCCCGGAGGAACGTTCCACAGCTGTCAGATCCTGCAAGATAATGGGGCTCAATGTTGCCGGTGTGGATATTTTACGTTCCAATCATGGCCCCGTGGTTATGGAGGTCAACTCCTCGCCCGGTCTTGAAGGCATAGAAAAGGCTACCGGAAAAAGTGTCGCATCCATGATCATCAAGCATATCGAAAAAGACGCAAAACCAGGACAAAATCGAACAAAGGGCAAGGGATAACTTGAAAAGACACAAGCAACCTTTCGTTATCGCCAATACGAGCATCCCTCCCGGGCAACGAAGAACCGTTGATATCGTTGTTGCCAAGTTGTACACACGTTCAGATATGTACATGAACGCCCATGTCGTTCACGGCAAATCAGAGGGGCCTGTTCTTTTTCTATCCGCTGCTGTTCATGGTGATGAAATCAACGGTGTTGAAATCATTCGTCGTGTCCTTGGGCTCAAACTGCTCAACTCGCTGCGGGGAACCCTGATAGCCGTTCCTGTTGTCAATGCCTTCGGCTTCATCAATGCGTCACGGTACCTGCCGGACAGGCGTGATCTCAACCGTTTTTTTCCCGGGTCTCACAAGGGGTCGCTGACCAGTCGCCTTGCGGCCATTTTCATGGATGAGATCGTTACACGTTCACATTATGGCATAGACTTCCATTCGGGCTCCAATTCCAGAAACAACTTGCCCCAGATACGGGCGTACCTGCGTGATCCAGCCATACGGGGCATGGCTAAAGCTTTTGGAACGCCGGTCATCATCGATGCGGCTCTGCGCGACGGGTCACTGCGCCAGGCGGCTTTGCAGAAAAACGTGCCCGTACTCCTCTATGAAGGCGGAGAGGCAATGCGTTTCGACGAAGTTCCCATCCGTGTCGGGGTTCGCGGGGTCATTGCCACCATGCGTCACTTGAACATGCTTCCCGCGGGCAAACGCTCATCAAAATGCATCAGCCCCATCCAGGCAAGTCATTCCACATGGGCCCGAGCAGGGGGAAGCGGGATCTTTCTGCCCAAGGTCCGCCTCGGAGAAATGGTTCGCCGTGGTGATACCCTCGGCAGGGTAACAGATCCTTTCAATGAAAACACCATCACGACCATTTCCCCGGTTACCGGCATGGTCATCGGGCAACTCGAAAGCCCTCCCGTGCATACGGGTGATGCTGTCATCCATATCGCGGCCATTGAGGATATGGATGCCGCCGAAGGAGTCATGGATTCCTTCCAGCGTGAATACGAGATGGATCAACTTCTGACTGAAAATATTTTTTGATCTATCCCGTGTCGTGTCCCTTCGGAGCACGTTGGCCATCGATGCCCATGCCCGATCCTTGTCCCGTGCCGGTACGGTGTGCCCTCGTCGGTCAAAACGTACGATTGTACCGGAAAGATAGCCTGATCGACAGGACTATCGTCCCCGG
>CAYWJL010000256.1:0-4025 GCA_964458145.1 uncultured Desulfovibrionales bacterium
GCAGTTTGAAACCCTCCCCCAGCCCCTCCCTGAACTACGGGAGGGGAGCTACATTTTGCCTGTAGTCGTTATTTCCGGGATGACGTCGTTTTGGTGTCGAGTCCTGAATCAACAAAAAATGAGAATAGACGAGACAGGATCGATGAGCAAGGTTGAAATCCCCTCCCGAAACCGAAACCGTTTCAATCACAACCATCACACGACCATCCCTTGCCGCCGAACCGGCGTACAAAAAAACACTCCACTTACGACACGGTTTTTGTTAGACAATTCATCACCGTTTGCGAACGTTCATCACCCGGTTCCCCATCTGCCCACGATGCACCGAACACCGTACCAGTCGAGTTCTGAAAAAAAGTTGTCACTTTTCGAGCCGCATTGTCCTTTTTGACGTCATCCCGGCGAAGGCCGGGATCTTGACGGCCAGGGATGTTACTGAAACGTTCAAGCACCACCAAACCCGGGGAGATCCCGGATCAAGTCCGGGATGACGTGTTTTTCCCGTCTCCTGTCATCCCGCCTCCGGTCTCCGGTCTCCTAATATCCCGTATCCTGTATCTTATATCCTATATCCTTACATCCTTTATCCTCATCTCCCATGCCCCTACCCATCACCAACCACATCCAGGAATTGTTCGCGGACATCCGCTCGCCCAAACTTCTTCCCGGCCTGATGCAGGGTTTCATCATCGGATCCATTCTGGTCATTGTGGAAATATCCTTTGCCAGCGTGATCTTTTCCGGTCCTCTGTCCTCATTCGCCACCCGGGCGGCAGGCATGTGCATCTTCGGGGCGGCCGCCATGAGTCTGGTCACGGGATTGTTCAGCCCGTTCACCACATTGGTCAGCCTGCCCCAGGATACCCCGGTGGCCATTCTTTCCCTGGCGGCCGGTTCCATTGCAGCAACCCTGGCATCGGCTACGGCTGAAACCCAATTCGCAACGGTCAGCGCCATGGTCATGGGCTCGGCCATGGTCACGGCCCTGTTTTTCTGGTGCATCGGCCGGTTCCGACTCTCCAACATCGCCCGGTTCCTGCCCTACCCGGTCATCGGAGGCTTTCTGGCCGGCAGTGGTGCGGCCCTCATGATCGGCAGTTTCGGGGTCATGACAGGCACATCTCTTTCCTGGGCCACCCTTCCCCAGTACATGACGCTTGATCTCTTCATACATTGGGGGCCGGGCGTGGCCTTCGCGCTGGTCGTCTTCTTCCTCATGCGGCGAATCCCTCACTTTCTGATTCTTCCCGGGTCCATGCTTGCGGGCTTTGCGGTCTTTTTTCTCCTTGTAGGGATCAGCGATCTCACCATCATCGATCTCCGGGCCAAGGGATGGCTCCTGGCCACCATGCCCTCGGGTCAGATCTGGCCGGGGTTTACCCTTGAAACAGCCGAAAGCATCCATTGGTCCGCCCTCATTACTCAGATACCGGACATCCTGACCGTGGCCCTGCTCGCCCTTGTAGGCCTCATCCTGAACATGAACGGCATCGAACTCGGTGCCCGCCAGGATATCGACCTGGACAAGGAATTGCGCGTGGAATCTGCCGGCAACCTCATCGCTTCCCTGGGCGGAGGGTTTGCCGGATACGGGACCCTGTCGCTCAGCATGCTCGGCCCCCGAAGCAACACGGTCACCCGGATCATTCCCCTCACCGCTGCGCTCGTGTGCATGGGCGTACTCTTCTTCGGAGCAAGCGCTCTCTCCTTTCTCCCCAAATCCCTTCTGGGGGGGTTGCTTTTCCTGCTCGGCTCCTTTTTTGTGGAAGAATGGCTGCTTTCCGGCTGGAAACGATTGACCCCGTCGGACTACCTGATCGTCGTCGCCATCGTGGTGACCATCGTGGCCAAGGGTTTTCTCATAGGCGTATCCCTGGGGCTGGGCCTGACCATCATCATCTTCATGTTCCGATTCACCCGCATTCCCGTCATCAGGGAAGAGCGCTCCCTGGCCGATGTCCGCAGCTCCACCCAGCGTTCCGTTCCGGACCAGAGCATCCTTTCTCTCCATGGCCGGGATTGTCGGATCTTCAGGCTGACAGGGTACCTCTTTTTCGGATCCACCTATTTTCTGGGCAAGCAGGTCAAGGAACTCCTGGAAGGTGACCAACCGACCAGACGGATCATCATCGACCTGGGACGGATTCACGGTTTCGACATCTCCGCCGTCTCGACCTTCCAGCGCATGGGTCAGCAATGCCTGGCAAAGAACACGTCCATCACGCTGGCCGCCGCTCCCGAAAGGCTGATCCGGCTTCTTGAAAAGAACGCATCCCCCGAAGTCATGCAACGGTTCACCCTATACGACCACGCGGACACCGCCCTGGAGAAGGCCGAAGACGAACTTCTGAAGATTCACCATGCATCCCTGGACGATGCTCGACAGGGCGACAAAGCACGCGAAGCCCTCTTCCATGCCGCAGCCGACGAATTGGATGATCACCTGCAACGCCAGGAACGCCTCGAGGAGATCCTGGAACGCATGGAACCATCCATCGAACGGCGTACATTGGCGGCGGGCGACATCCTCGTGCAGGAGGGCACACCGTCCTCCCATGTCTTCTTTGTCCTTTGGGGAAGTGTGTCCCTGTTTGCCGGAGACGATCAGGGCCAACCCCGCCGGATCGAGGTTCTGGGACCGGGAAGGCTCATCTGCCCGCAGGTGACGTGGCAGTCCCGTCCCGCCGAATACACGGCCAGGGTCGAGCACCAGGCCATGGTGGCTGCCATATCCAAAGACAATCTTGCGGATTTGGAGCACCGGGACAAGGAGACGGCCATGTTCTTCTACAAATTCATGGCCAGGACCCTGGCACGGTCGAACTGAAAAACGCCGGAAGGCCGGGATCGGATGGACACCGATCCCGGCCTTCTTGTTTTCACAGCTTGCCCTGAGCCCGCTTCCCGGCTCAGGACTGTCGACATTCACACGGTGAGGCTCACGCCCCAGGAAGAGGTCCTATACCGAGAACCATGTGAAAAGTCTCGACCAGAGTCTCGACATGCAGACAGGTCCAGAAAGGAACATCTTCCGGCGGTAAAAATCCCGCATTCCCCATCTCGAGAGCAATGCCCTTGCGATTCATTTCTTCACAAATGATCAGGTTGTGGTTGTAAACAAGCTTTGCGACTTCCTGCTTGAATTTCTGGCGATCAGGAAGGCTCGTCTTGGCGTGCTTGCCATAGGCTATCTGATAGGCCAGAATGTCCGAAAAATAGAGCCCGCAATAATAAACGCGTTTATCGTCTGCAAGGGTCATGAAAAAAACATGATCAAACGTCTCGGCGGGAAGGATATTGTTGACCTGTCTGACGTGAGCTATGTAGCCCAGCCGATACAGATACTCCCTGGTCATTTCATAGGTATACGCGAGCACGTGCTGTTCATCCAGGCTTTCAAGAATGGCCTGCAGCGAAGTTTCCTTCTGCCGGATGTTCTGATCGAATTTGTTGAGCTGCCTGGTGAGTTCCTTGATATCCAGATAATTGCGGCCGGTCAGGGCCTCCCCCAGAAAAACATGGTTCTCGCCCTGGGCCTGCAGCAATTCCCGAACCTGATCATCGCTCAGATATTTCTTCTTGCGGGCGATCTCCCCGAATTTTTCATAGTAATGTTCCTGGGTGCGTACGATATCCCTGACCTGGTCCCTGGTCAGAAACCCCTTTTTGAGGGCAAGCGAACCGAGCAGCGCATTGTTCTCTTTTTGAAAGGCAATGGCCTCGTTGAGCTGCTCCCTGGTGACCACACCATGGTCGAGAAGAAATTGTCCGAAAAACGTGGCGTTCATACCGTATCGCCTCATGACGGTTTGTGAGCTTGAGAAAAATGATCAAATCCTTGTAGCTGTATAGCCTGCCCGTTCAACCGAAATTCCCCGGCTGTTACGGTGCCCAACGTCCAGGCATCCGGGATTTGTTGAACAACCACATCCCATGATTCCGGGTCCACCGCTGCGAGCAATGCATAATCTTCCCCACCTCTAAGACAAAATCGTGCCGGGTTCAAGCCGTTCCTCGTACAATAT
>CAYWJL010000257.1:0-1812 GCA_964458145.1 uncultured Desulfovibrionales bacterium
GATGCCAAAGATTGTTTTTGCAGCCCCTCCCGAGGGGCTGCAAAAACGGGCGATTCATGAATCGCCCCTACTGGTTTGGGGGAGTGTTGTTAGAGACCGTATGTGCAGGTGCTTATGATATTTGTAATCGGATGATCCCGGCATATGCCGGGATTTTTTGTTGTCACTGCAAAGAGATCCAAGGCGCAGTGGAGCTCTCGAGGTGCGGACGCGGGCTGGGAAAACAGCGGGCGGGACGCCCGCGATCCCGGGAGCATGGACAGAGAGGGGGATGGTGTGACCAGGTCAGATACATTGCTGCACCCCCAAGATGACCACCGCATGCCGGGCCAGTTTGCCGGCAAGGACAAGAAGTGCAAATTTTGCCAATGTGATTCTGAACAATCCGCCCACCAGACATAAGGGGTCGTCTGTGATGGGAAGCCAGGAAAGAAAGTGGGGACATTGGTCTTTCTCTACTTCATGATGCCGTCCAGCCAGTCGAGAATGCGGGCGTTGGATATGAGCATGGCCCCCATCTGGCAGTGTTCTTCGGCTCCCTCTTCCCTGGTGAACAGCATGAAGTCTTTGGGGCATTGGAGGGCTTCGAAGAGTTTGGGTGCCTGGCCGGGCATGTCCTTGTCCCCTTCGGAATCAACCACCAGCATGGGGCAGGTGATCTTTTTTGCCGCATCTTCCATGGTATACGCTCTGGTCATCTTGAGCCACTCACTAGGGGACCCTGCATGAAAGGTGAACAGGCCGTTGGCGATGGACCAGCGAAACGCGTGGTCGGCCTGCATTCTCTCCTCGATCGCCTTGTCCATTTCCCGGGCACCTTCCGGCGTATCCAGAGCTTTTTCCTGCTCCGGGTTCAAATGGGCTGCCAGATGAAAATCATACACGCCACCGTTGGCAATGCAGGCTGCAAGGCGTTTTTCAAAGGCAGCTGCCCGGGGAGCCAGATAGCCGCCAAAACTGATGCCCATGAGGGCGATTCGCTTCCCATCGACTTCCTTGCGGGTCATGGCATAATCGACCACAGGCGAGACAACGGTTTCCCAATGGGGCCGGAAAGGCAGGTTCTGCATCCTGATGACACGTCCCTGGCCGGGGCCTTCGAAAATCAGGACATTGTAGCCCCGTTGAACAGCAAAATGGGCGACTTCGAAATATATCTCTTCTGCGGTTCCGTCGAAACCCGTTTGAACGATAAGCAGAGGGCGCCTGGTCCCGGAATTGTCCACAAGACAGAGATAACCGGGTAATGTCGTTCCCTCGAACGGTATTTCAACGGGTTCTATGGGATGAACGGCCAGCTGTGCTCCCTTGATGAAACACTCCCGGCTTTTGTTCCAGAGGGACAGGATACGCGGATCTTTGGGGTCGACATGCAGAAAAAACTCGGCTGTCCGATAGTAATTGGAGGCCTTGAAAAATTCGTGCATGGCACTGACAGTGCGGTTTCGGGATAGAAACTCCTCTCCGGCCTTGTCGCGCTGCCCGGCGGTGAGGGTCCATTCCCGGCACCAGCTCTCGTCGTCGCCATCCGTGATTGCGTACGCTGTTTTGAGCACTTCCCCCACGTCGGCGGCTCCGCTTGCCGTATAGCCGAGGGTCCGAAGGGTCTGGAACGAATATTGTCTGTTCTTGAAGAGCAGCTCCATGGCAAACGAATCAAATGCCGTGAGCTGGAGCACGAACACACATGCCGCAACGATCACCAGCCGTTGAATCCTCTCCACAACGATCCTCCCTCGTGTCCCTTTGACAGGGATGTTTGACGTTTCCCCTCACGATGTCTTCAGGCCTTTTCCGTGTTTTTGCCCACCC
>CAYWJL010000257.1:1854-4020 GCA_964458145.1 uncultured Desulfovibrionales bacterium
AAAGGGGCTGTTTAGGTTTCAGCGTCCGGCACCATCGGGATTGAACAGATCCTGCAGCTTCTGGCGGTCGTTCTTCACAAGCGGGAGCGCAAGCATCAGAAGAATGCGGGCTTTGGGTCCTTTCAGGTCTCCGGCGAGAATGGCTCCCGCTTCTTCAAGGGTTTTGCCCCCACCCTGATCGCCGTACAGGGGATAGACCGCCCCGTTGTGCACCCTCGTGGAAATGACCACGGGAATTCCTTTCGCAAGAGCGTACTTGATGGCCGCAAACGTGGGCTCGTTCACGTTGCCCGCGCCAAGGGCCTCGATGACCATGCCGTCCGCGCCGGCATCGGCGACATGGCGTATCAACGCGCCGGTATCGCCTGCATAGGTTGTCACAAGAACGACCTCGGGCAGCTCCGAGGTGCAGGGAAGTGTCCGGCGGTCGGTACGGTCATGGAAACGGATGACCTTGCCGTCAACCAGACGTCCCAGATAGCCCTTGTCGCCTGAATTGAAGGATTGGACATTGGTCGTCTCGATCTTGGCAACATCGCGAGCCGAATTGATGTATTGATTCATGGTGACGGTGACGCCCCAGTCCTTTGCTGCCGGAGAACAGACCTGCACAACACCGTCGAGGAGATTTGCTGGGCCGTCAGGGCTCAGATCGGAAGCCGTACGCATGGCTCCTACAAAAACGACGGGTTTTTTTGTCTGCAGCGTGAGATCCAGAAAGTACGCCCCCTCAGCCATGGTGTCGGTCCCGTGGGTTATGACCGCGCCGATGACCTCGGGTTTCTCGAGGATGGCATCCACTGTCCGGCTGAGGCGAAGCCATATCGCAGGCGTCATCTGCGAGCTGTCTATGTTGGAGAAATTGACGACCCGGATCGTGGCAATGTCGGACAACGGGGCAACAGCCTTTACCAGGTCCGATCCCGACACGGCCGGAACGGCTGCGCCTGTTGCCGGATCGATCTTCTGGGCAATGGTCCCACCGGTGGTGACAATGGCTACAACGGGTTTGGCCGGGGGCACGGTTTCCACAGCCCAGGCAGAAGCAAGCACAGTAACCTGCAAGACGAGCAGGCACAGAATCGAGGCAAGGGTCATCGAACGTGTACGTATGGACGGCATGATCTCTCCGGATACAGGGGTTGTCGGAAATCAATGCCTATCTCGAGATGCCTGTCAATTCAACCCTAAAAAAACGGCATGCATCGGGTTCCCTCCAGGTTCCTCCAGAGTCTACCCGGCCCAAATTTCAACCGTTCAAAGCGGAATCCGGCGTTTAGAATCTCAGTCTCATGGCGAGTTCAGATACATTGCTGCACCCCGAGGATCACTACCGCATACCGGGCCAGTTTGCCGGCAAGGATCAGGGTTGCAAATCGTACAAATCCGATTCTGAACAGCCCGCCCACAAGGCAGAGGGGATCGCCTATGATGGGAACCCAGGAGAAGAGGAGGGAGCGGGAGCCGTATCTGGCGTAGATGCCTTCGGCCCGTTTTCTGGTTGCTGCATCCATGCGCAGGAGTTTTTCCATGCACCAGGTGCCGCCTGCAAGGCCGATAAAGTAGGTGGTGCAGGCTCCGAGCACGTTGCCCGCTGTTGCCGAGGCCAGAAGGAGTGTCGGATCGAGCCCCTGAACAACAAGGGTTGCCAGAAGCCATTCCGAGCCCAGGGGGATGATGGTTGCGGCCAGGAAGCTGAGGAGAAAAAGAGCGACATACCCGTTGGCCGTGATGGCTTCCATGATCATCTCAGTTCAGCGGTCCTATTGTCCCCAGGGTGGGACGGCTGATGGATGCAAACAGGTTGTGGCAGTACCGGCAGGCTGCGCAGTTTTTGGAGCAGGTGGTCACGGTCTCGAGAAAGGTGTCGGGGAAGTCGTTATTGGGCAGATCGTAATGCTCGGTCATCCAGTCGGTGGCGTCCAGCAGGGAGAGCAGGTTGCCGTGAAAGGATTTGTTCAGATAGGCCGATACGGTTCTGATGAGAAATTCCGGCCCCATGTTCCGGCCGCAGACCTTGATGATATCGGCAGACCGAGCGTAGCTGTCCTGGTCCTCGGGGCGGATGAACGGGGATTTCAGAATGGCCTGGGGATGTTCCAGAAAATAGGGAATGCAGCCGCGTTCCCGGCTGATGGTGTAGATGTTTTCCCGGACCAGCCCGGT
>CAYWJL010000258.1:0-4015 GCA_964458145.1 uncultured Desulfovibrionales bacterium
AAGGGACCGGTAACACGACCCGCCCCTAACCCCGCCCTTACCAGGGTGGGGGACTTGTTCTGCGATGATTCGAGCGGGTGTTGTCTGATGCGGTACAGGGAATCTGTGCGTCAGGAACACTTCTTACGGGTAAGAATAGAGGGCGTAGAGGCCGGACTCCTGATTCATCAACCTTCAGCAATCGATTGTTGTTATGCTCACCCGACAGATCGACAGCAACCCCCTGCCCCGGGGCCGTGCCTCCAAACCCTTTGACGTGTTCGGGTTTGTGCGGCGGTACGGGGTGCCCATGGTGGTGCTGGGAGCCTTTTTGTTCACCATGTTCGTGCCCGGGGTCATCCTGGTGAGCAAGCCCAATTACGAGGTCAGGGCGGTTCTCAAGATCGATCCGGTCATACCTTCCCTGATCACCAAATCCGAAGACCCTTCCATCATCAATTATTTTCATGACTACGCCCGGACCCAGGTCCAGCGGATCATGGGCTATCCTGTGCTGGAACAGGCCATTGAAAATCTCACTCCCGAGGAAAAGGCGGCCTTCTTCTCCCCGCATCTGTCCATGAAGGAGTGCGTCTCCATTCTGCAGATCCTGCTCAAGGTCAAACCCATCTCCAGAACCCATCTGCTGGAGCTCTCCCTGGCCGGTCCGCGACCGGGCGGGCTGGCTCCGCTGGTGAACAATGTCATGGAATCCTTTCTGGAGAAGATCCGCCTGGAGACCGAGCGCCAGAACAGCGGCCGGCTGACCTATCTCGAAGAAAAGCGGGACAATCTGGAAAAAGGCATCCGTGAACTGGAGGATCAGCTCCGTACCCTGGCTTCCGACATCCACACGGTGTCCTTTTCCGAGGAATTCAATGTGCTGCAGCAGAAGGTGCAGCAGCTCCAGAAGCTCTCGGTCCAGCTTTTCGGGGACCGGGTTCTGGCCCAGGAGGCCTACGAGCAGGGTAAGACCCGGCGCAAGGCCCTGTTGGGCCTGTCTCTGGAATCGAGCATCGACGACATGGTCATGAAGGATCAGTCCCTGGATTTCACCAGTTCCTGGACCTATCAGGAATTGCAGAAGATGCGGGCGTCCATCGACGGGATCACGCCGGAGAACAGGGATCGCAAGTACATCGAACGGCGCATGCAGGCCATGCGGGAGTACGAGGAAAAGCTCAAGAAGGATGTCCGGCGTACGGCCAAGGCCATTCTGGAAGGCAAGCGCAGGTATGAACTCAGTCATGAAGAGGTGATGGACCGCAGCGTTTTTCAGGCAGCGAAACAAAGCGAGGCCGCCATCCACAAGGAATTGGTGGTGACGCAGAAGGAATCCGACAAAATCACCACGGGTATGCTCAAGGGAACCGCCCTGAACAAGGAGCTGGAGCACAGCAGGAATCTGCTTTTCAGAATCGACACCCGTATTCACGAGCTCAAGGCCGAATCCAAGGCCCCTCTGCGTATCGGCATCGATTCCAAGGCCCGGACTCCGGATCGGGCGGCCGGGTCCAACACCAAAAAACTTCTGGCTATCTGCGTGATACTCTCCTTCGGGTGCGCGGGCGGGGCCTTTCTGGCCTATGACATTCTGGACAACCGAATCCATGGCCCCAGGGATGTGGAAAACGCTTTGGGCCATCCCCCCATCTGGCCCATTTCCGAGGTTCCCGAGGAGATTCCGTTTCGGGAACTCTTCAACCAGGCTCCCAATATTCAAAGCGCCAAGGCCATCCGCAGCCTGGCGGTCAGATTGTACCGGGAACATCGGGAGAATCAGGCCCGGGTTTTCGTGTTCACCGGGGTGGATCGCGAATCCGGATGCACGGGCATCGTGCTCAACACGGCTCAGGCCCTGGCCACCATGATTCCGCGTGTCCTGGTCATGGATGTGGACGAGTATCATCCCGATCTGTCGGAGCATGCGGCCCTGTCGGGCGTGACCGGGGAGGCGGATGACTCCGGCGTTGTCCATGATGCGACCAGGAACATTTCCATCATGCCCATGGGTAAGGACGGCAACCACCTGGCAAGGCTCCAGGCGGGCGGATTGATGGCCTCCCTGAAACAGGAATATGATATCGTGTGCATCGATGCGGATGCTGTTCTGCAAAGCGATCACACCGAGTATTATGCCGTGGATGCCGATGCGGTCATTCTGGTCTCCCGGGGGGACAGCACCCTGTACCGGGATCTGCGGCGTGCCGCCGAGATCATGGTTCGGTTGAGTGTTCCGGCCATTGCACCGGTTCTCAACTGGGGGGGGAACCGGCGGAAAACCTTTATTGATGTGTGGCTGGAGCGGGTGACCAGAAGACTGTCGGGGGGGCACGGGCAGGGGGAGGGGCAGGTAGACGGACAGGCACGGACGGACACGGATACTGCACGGACGTAGCATGGGGCGGCGCGGGCGAGAGGGAGGCGTAACTTTTGAAACGTAGAACAACTGAAAAAATGAAATATCTTCCTGTATTGTTTGGGTATCATGCGACCGGGGTGGGGAACAGTCATGTTCCCCTGTCGTTGTGCCGGAATTGGGCCGGGTCCGGGCGCGGGGTTCGGTTGTATGTGCCCAGTGCCGAGGACGGGGTGGACTATCCCTGGGTGATTACGGCCATGGGTGGCTTGAAGAAGAAGCTGGTCTACCGGTTCGGGTCGGACGAGGCGCCTGCCCGGATGACCGAGCGGCTGTTTCTGGAGCGGGAGGGGCAGAGTCCGCTTGTCTATCTCTGGGCCGGGCTCTCTCTGGATATTTTCCGGCAGTGCCGTGAGGCCGGAGCGAAGATTGTTGTGGAGCGGATCAACTGCCATCAGACCACCGCCCGGAGGATCGTGCTGGAGGCCGGGGAGCGGTACGGGCTGGACCCGGGAACGGTCTATACCCCCGAGAGTCTGGAAGAGGAACGGCAGAAGCTGGCTTTGTGCGAGGCGATTTTCTGCCCCAGTCCCATGGTGCGGGCATCCATGATCGAAAATGGTGTGCCCGCGGAAAAGCTCCTGGACACCAGTTACGGCTGGGAACCGACCCGGTTTCCCATGCACGGGGCCGAGAAACCGAAGAACGATCGGCCGGTGTTTCTGTTTGCCGGTACCCTGTGTCTGCGCAAGGGGATTCCCCTGTTGCTGGATGCCTGGGAGAAGGCCGACCTGGACGCCGAACTTCTGCTCCTTGGCGGGATCGATCCGGCCTTCGAGGCGTATCTCCAGCCTCGCCTGCATGGGAAAAATATCCGCCATGTGCCCTATACCCGGGAGATCGGCAAATATTTCAACCGGGCCGATGTGTTTGTCTTTCCCACTCTGGAAGAGGGCGGGCCCATGGTCACCTACGAGGCCATGGCCCACAGGGTGCCGCCCCTGGTCACAGCCATGGGCGGGGGAGCCATTGTCCGGGACGGCCGGGACGGGGTGATTCTGTCGGATGATGATGTCTCTGCCTGGGCCGAGGCCATGACCGCCATGGTGGCTGACCGTGCGAAAGCACGGGAACTGGGCGAGGAGGCCGAAAAACGCGCCATGGAGTTCACCTGGGACAGGGTCGCTGCACGGCGAGCGCGTCTTCTGGAAGAGACATTTCCCGGCCTGTGGGCGGGCAGGAATGCGGAGGGATCATGACCGAACCTTCGGCCACAACGCCTGACTGGTCCCGGGAGGCCCGCATTCCCGGGCAGTACGAACCCTGGAAACGCCTTGTCGGGGCCATCCGTGACTATCAGCGGGCGCGGCAGGGCGGACTGTTTGCCCGGACTGTCCTGCGACGGGTGCATGTGCTCAGGCACCGGTTCTGGAGCGCGGTCTGCGGGGCGGATGTGCCCACCAACGCCAACCTGGGCGGGGGGCTCATCATGCTGCATCCCAACGGCGTGGTCATTCATCCGGATGCGGTTATCGGACCCAACTGCCTCATCCTTCAGCAGGTGCCCCTGGGGACCGGGCCACTCCCCGGACTGCCTCGGCTCGGCGGGAACGTGGACGTGGGGGCCGGGGCCAGGGTTTTAGGCGGGGTGACCATTGGTGATCACGCCAGGATTGG
>CAYWJL010000259.1:0-3951 GCA_964458145.1 uncultured Desulfovibrionales bacterium
GCGACGACGCCGAGGTGGTCGTCATCGCCTACGGTTGCGTGGCCCGTTCGGCCGAGTTGGCCGTGCACATGGCTCGTGAGCGCGGGGTCAAGGCCGGGTTGGCCCCTCATGGGAACCCCCCGTGGAATTTCTCTCACTTCAAGTGCAAAACATCCCAATGCAGCCAGGTTGTTCATCGATTACTGGCTTTCCAAAAAGGCTATGAGCATACTGACTTCCAAGGTCGGTGAGTATGTACTGGCACCGGGAGTATTTCCTCCCATCGATGGTATAGACAAGGCCAAGGTTATCCCCCTTCGCACAATGAGTGACAAGGAGATCCGTGAATGGGGCGGAAAATTCAAAAAGATTTTCAGTCACTATTAAAAGCTATACGGGTTCATGTTGTTGTGGGGATTGTGAGCAGCAGACCGTATGGGATTCATCGTCTATAACGATTCTGCCCGGTGGTGAGCAACCACCGGGCGGTTTGTATCCGACGGTTCTGCAGGATTCGTCCATCAAACAGGCCGGCCTCTATCTTCTTGTAAGCATACATGCAAAAACATCTATACCAACATTCGCCAAAATTTCGTAGGGGCGATTCATGAATCGCCCGTTTTTGCAGCCCCCCGGGAGGGGCTGCAAAAACATTTTTTGACACGCTGCATGTGTAACGGGTGTTTTTGCGACTGAGCTTATACGATCGATGCCGGCTGCCAACCATAGAAAAGATATTCGGCTCATTATGGAAATCCATATAAAGAACATCAGCAAATATTACTATTCCGGCGGCAAGACGATAAAAGCCCTGGATAATGTCGAATTGACCATACCGGCCAACAAGATATTCACCCTGCTCGGCCCGAGCGGATGTGGCAAGACAACTCTTTTACGCTGTATCGTCGGACTCGAGTCGCCGGATGTCGGCGAGATTGCAATCGGAGGCGAGGTTGTCTGGTCCAGTGAGAAAAATATTTTTGTCCCCACGGAGAAGAGGGGACTGGGAATGGTCTTCCAGACCTATGCCATATGGCCGCATATGAATGTGTTCAATAATGTCGCCTATCCTCTCCAGACCAGAAAGATGCCCAGGGACGTGATCCGCAAACGGGTTGAAGAGACACTGCATTTCGTTCAATTGGAGGGATTTGAAAAGCGACCTGCCGCAAAACTTTCCGGAGGCCAGCAACAGCGCGTCGCCCTGGCCCGGGCTCTGGTTGCCCAGCCCAAGGTTATCCTTTTTGACGAGCCCCTTTCAAACCTCGATGCAAAGCTCAGGGAAGAAACCCGTAAGGATTTACGGAGTTTTCTTACGGATCTTGAAATTACAGCGGTCTATGTCACCCATGATCGGGTTGAGGCGCTTGCTCTCTCAGATCTTGTTGCTGTCATGAACAGCGGCAGCATCATCGAGACGGGCACCCCGCGTGATATATACTTTAACGCAACCCACCGTTTTGTTGCGGACTTCATCGGACGTACCAATCTTGTCGATGCTGTTGTCGCATCTCAGGAGGGTTCGGTTACCACGGTGGACTGTGCCATCGGGAAGGTGGATTGTCACAAACAGCCGGAAATGAACATCGGTGACAGGGTGACCCTCTGTCTGCGTCCCGAGTTCATACGTCTGAAACAGGGGGATGCCGCCAGTGCCCGGAATGTCTTTAACGGGAAAATCGAGTCCCTCGTTTTTATCGGCGAGGCTTTTGAAGGCGAGATATCCATCAGCGAGTCCCGACTTTTTATCAAGACCGAGCCTGATTCCGCCATACGAGTAGGGGATCAGACAAATTTTACCATGGATCCCGAATATTGTCTTTTGGTCACAAAGTAGAAAGGAAAAATCAATGGCCGGTAAACGCTCTTTTTTGACCCCCGTCCTGATAAGCATCGTTGGTTTCCTGACGGTCTGCCCCGTTGTCATGCTGATATTCGGCAGTTTTTCTACCGGATTGGGGGCCTTCGGGGAATTCACCCTGGAGAAGTATATCCAGGCTTACACAGACCCGGGACTAGCTGGAATTGTATTCAATACGATTATTTTTGTAACCGGGTCCTCGATTGTGGCAACAGGTTTGGCCCTTCTTCTGGCCTATCTGAATACCCGAACCGATATCCCTTTTAAATTTCTGTTCAGGATCATTTCCATCATACCCATGATGATCCCGCATATTTTATTTTCCGTGAGCTGGGTACTTCTGCTCAACCCGTCCAATGGCCTGATCAATCTCTTTTTACGTACCATCCCCGGCCTCGAGAATGTTGCCATCAACATATACTCCCTGCCGGGCATGATTCTGGTGGAGGGTTTGCTCGATCTGCCCATTGCCTATCTCATTCTGGCCCCGGCAATGGCCTCGTTTGATATTGCCCTGGAAGAGTCTTCACGAGTCTGCGGAGGTTCGACCCTTCGTACCCTCCTCAAGATTACACTGCCGGTGCTCAGGCCGGCGATCCTGGCGGCATTCATTCTGTCCCTGGTACGGAGTCTGGCCTCGTTTGCAGTTCCTTCCGTCGTGGGTATGCCCGGACGCATTTACGTACTTGCCACACATATCTATCAATCCATTGCCACCGGATTTGCAGCGGATTTCGGCAAGGCTGCGGCCATAGGCATGAGTGTACTCGCCACCTCCATCACCCTCATCTATATTTATCGATATCTGACTGCGGAAGGCGAAAAATATGTCACCATATCCAGCCGCGGCTATCGTCCATCCGTGATACAACTCAAAAGGTCGAAATACCCTCTTTTCAGTGTGGTGGGTATCCTTTCCCTGATCCTTATTGTTCTGCCCGTGCTGGTATTGTTGTATACTTCCCTGGTTCCCTATTCCATGATCCCGAGTGCCAAGGCATTTTCCATGATGAGCTGGAAGCACTGGATCGAGGTCATCAACGACCCCATTTCGCTTCTATCCCTGAAGAACAGCGTCTTTCTGGGGGTAACCGGTGCGACCATAGGGGTAACCCTTTCGATTTTTGTCGCCTATGCCATTGTCAAGATCCGCTCTCACGCCTCGGGAATTCGGGAAAGCATTTCGTTTCTGTCCTTTTCGTTTCCGGGAATCGTCATCGGTGTCGGGTTCATGTGGTTTTTTGTGAGGACTCCCCTGTACGCAACCATCTGGGCATTGCTCATAGGCTATATTGCAACCTATCTGCCCTATGGAATCAGGCCCCTGGCCAGTGCATTCGTTCAGGTTCACAGTCATCTGGAGGAATCTTCTCATGTCTGCGGGGCGGGTGCCTTTACGACTATGCGCCGCATCGTCATCCCTCTGCTGATCCCGGGGATAGTTTCCGGCTGGATACTTATGGCAACCATGTTTGTGCGCGAACTGACCCTTTCAGTGGTTCTTTCAAGACCCGGTACCGAAGTTCTGGCCGTGCAGATCTTTCGTTTTGCCGAGGACGGACTCTGGGGACAGCTGTCCGCCCTGGGAATAATGATGATCTTCATCTCAACACTACTTGTTGTCATGGCCACCCTTGTGGGGATGAAATTCAAGCCCGTAGAAGAGAGCTGACCCATTTTGGTTCAGGTCCGGCACTGATAAGCATCCATGCAAAAATACGGCATACGGCTCATCCGGCAATAGTGTAAGCATCGGCGCGAAAATATGCTTTATGGTTCATCCGGTCATCGGACCATACGGTAAAGGCCCCCGGCAGATGTATCTGCCGGGGGCCTTTACGCTTTCTATGGTAATTTCAAAGGCTTTCCACAAATTCATCCCGGTCGACTCCCGACCAGACAAAAACTCACGGCCTCTCTGTATTCATCCTGATAACCGATGGAAGCGCTCAATCCCTTGGTCTGCTTGTTGATGGGCTGTCCAACCCAGTTCACCAGCTCCGGGAGATGGTTACATCTCACCTGCCTGTGATCATATTGATTCGCCCCTGGTAGCCATTCGCAATTTTCGTAAAGCCCGCAGCGCTATCCTGGTCGCATTGTCAATGCTG
>CAYWJL010000260.1:0-354 GCA_964458145.1 uncultured Desulfovibrionales bacterium
TCACGGCCGGATGCCCCTCTCTGGT
Organism: uncultured Desulfovibrionales bacterium; assembly: GCA_964458145.1. GTDB lineage: Bacteria > Desulfobacterota > Desulfovibrionia > Desulfovibrionales > Desulfomicrobiaceae > Desulfoplanes. Next base: position 26 of record CAYWJL010000260.1, read on the forward strand.
TCGCCTTTTTTGCGGTAAAAACAGGGGAGTGCGCCTATCTGGAGCCTGCCGGGAATATTTTTTCGTTGGTAAACCGCTCAGGGAAGTCGGTTGCGTGGGAGGTCAGGCAGAAAGCCCGCATCGATGCGGACTATATTTTCAGCCATGCGGATGCATTCAAGGCCACGGCCGAGAAAGGGCTTTTCGGCAAGAATCTTTTCCGGGTGGTCACGGTGGCCAATGCCGCGGCGAGGAATTGCCCGGATCGCGCTCTCCAGGCCATGCGGGTTCATGATCATTTCTGTCCCGGGATTACCTCGGGGATCATTCTGGCCGACTATATCCAAAGC
>CAYWJL010000260.1:364-2500 GCA_964458145.1 uncultured Desulfovibrionales bacterium
GAAGACGCCTTGACCAGGATGCTCAACGCCACGCCGGGCAAGCGGGCCGATGCCGTACTGTACGGGGATAAAAAGAAGGCTGCGGCCTGGCCCGCTCCTTTGAACCGGACCTGTACCGTGGCATTTACCCCGGACGAGGACGGGGTATGGACGGGACGCTTGCTGGGGTTTGATTTTGATGCGGCCAAAAAGCGGTATGAGGACAGGGTTTTCGGCCAGATTGTTCTGGACAAGCTCTATGCGGATCTCTGGTTCCTGGACCACCTGGATGAACCCGCATCCTTTGTGGAGGAGCTTGGACGGGTGACCCTGCCCGAGGGAACCTCTCCCATGGATCTCGTGCGTCCGGACAGCCGGTTGCTCAACCAGCTCGTTCCGGCAGGAAAGTAAAAAAACCGGTGGGATGACGGTCTGCCAACTATGATCCCACCGGCCAACCCCGAAACGGGAGGTTTGTTCCATGTATAATGATGCTGTGGTTCCTGGTCAATGCCTCCCCGTTCATGCAAGCTCGAGGGAGGTTGTTGTCTATGTATGCAGTCATCAAGATGCTCGTATGGTGTTGTGTGATGATTTTTTGGACCGTCCCGGCCGGTGCGCAGGAGGCATCCGAAGGCGAGGTCATCGACCTGGGTACGGTTCAGGTTATGGAAAAGGGACAGACTCCGGAGGTCATCGTGGTTCCCGATATGGAGATCATCCGGGTGGACGAGTATGACCAGCCCGAGATCCCCCAGAACATCACGGATCTGATCAGGGATCTGCCCATATTCGATTTTCGCGGGGCGAGCGACCTGGTTCCCGGCGACGATACCATCTATATGCGCGGTTTCAGCGGCAGGCGGTTCGTGACCTCCATCGACGGGTTGACCCTGCGCCAGAGCGGAGGGCGCAAGTCGAGCCATATCGTGGATTACGCTCTGCTCCCGACCTGGATGATCGAGGAGGTGGAGGTCATGCCCGGACCCCACTCGGCCCTTTATCCCTCCAAGAGCATCGGCGGTGTCTTGAATCTGAAGACAAGAAGCCCCAAACGGTTCGAGACGCTCAAGCCCGATGTCAATCTTTCAACTTCGTACCGTTCCTACAATACGCAGAATCATAATCTGGACGTGCATGGCGGTATCAAAGGCCTCATCTATGACGCGGGTGTCCAGAAATACGGTACGGATGGCTATCTGAGAAACAGCAAGGCGGATATCTCCACGGTGTACGGCAGGGGGGGATACGTTCAGGACAACGGAGGGTACCTCACCCTGAGCGGAGCCTACTCCGACGCAGATAGGCAGCTACCGAAGAACAATGATCAGGATAATCACGCATAGGACTATTATTCGGGGTAAACACCTTGCGCACCCAAGCCCCTGGGGGACCTGGAATCGCGCGGCCATGTACAGCGAGGAGAATACCGACAGACAGTACGACAATCTGGACGGTACGGATGGTTCCTGGGAAACCAAATGGCGGCAGTGGACGGCCAAAATTTCGGATACCCTCGAGGTGGCCCCCGGCCACGAGCTGACCCTGGGTGGTGAGATGGCCGAACTCTACGACGGATACGGAAGGTGTGCCACGTGGAAATACGCCTATGACGATCACAAACGGATCCAGACCTGGGCCGCCTTCGGGCAGTACGGCTGGGACATCACTGACAGTCTCAATCTTCGCCTCGGGTTGCGCTATGAAACGCTGAAGGCCTGGGTGAACAACTATTCGAGCAAGGGCACCTATTATATCACCGGCAGAGACCAGTGGATCGAACGGGATTGGGATCAGCTGATCCCCAAGTCCTATCTGACCTGGAAGATGGATCATCTGGCCCCCAGCATGCGGGATACCAGCATGGCCCTCGGCGTAAGCCGGATATGGCGGGCACCGGATTATCACGGGGAGCTCAACCCCCAGGGCAGGCCGTAAGGAGCCTGGATCGATCCGGAACACGGCATGGGCTACGACCTGGTCTTTCAGCGCAGGCTCTGGGGGGACGTGCAGTTCAAGGTGGACGGCTCCTTCTACGAGATCCGCGATTTTCTCGCCTACAATTCGAAATATGCGAACTACAGTCCCAGCGCGACAAATCCTGTGCCTCCGGGCCAGGAATATAAGGACTGGATGATCAACATGGACAAGGTCTGG
>CAYWJL010000260.1:2510-3947 GCA_964458145.1 uncultured Desulfovibrionales bacterium
ACAGATGATCTCTTCGAGAAGATCTGAAGGTTTCGGAGGAAGTTTTGTTGACATTATTATCGAGCAGATCCGCTCAATCTGATCAGGTGTATAATTATATTGAGGCAGCAGCTCTCTGGCAAGAATTGTACCATGGTATTCATGATTGTCGTAAGCAACGGTATGCCCGACATCATGGAATAGTCCTGCAGTTTTCAGCAGAAGTATTTCCTATCTGCGAGTCCCTGTCCTTCTACCTCGCCTATGCGTATGTGGATTTCGAAAACAAGGGGGATGAACCGGCCGGAGAGACGGAACTCGACGGCAGGGCCAAGAATCGGGTTAATGCCGGTCTGACCTATGAGGTGTTCGAGGGAACGAAATTGCTGGTTGACTACGCCTATCAGGACAGGGAAATCGTGCGTACCGGCAAGGAGACGCCGGCGGGAAGCGATCATTGGACCTTCACGGAGACGACCGTGGATCCCCATCACCTGGTGGACTGCGCCGTGGAACAGACCTTCTTTGAGGAATATCACGGTTTGAAGGATGCTAAACTCAAGCTCTATGCCACCAACGTGTTCAATGAAAGCTATGTGAACATTGACGGCTATCCGGCCACGGACAGGACGGTCGGTGTGGCCTTTTCCCTCGGTTTTTGAACCAGTTCGGCAAGAGGGGATTTGTGTCCATGCAACCCGCCAGGAGATCATGAACGGTCCTGGCGGGTTGTTTTTTGGCGGGTTGTTGTATTGGAACGTTCGGATCGGAGAGAAAAAGGGGAGACGGGATCAGTTCCCGTTAAGCAGCAGATGGGTCTGCAACCGCTGATAGCTGTGGAGTTCGGCTTCATGGAAAGCGGCACCGATGATGGTGCCTTCCTCGCGTTGTTCGAATCGGCGGGAAGAGCATTTGATGATGATGGGCTCGTCGGATTGATAGACCTTGAACAATACCTCGAAGATGTTGTCTTTGTCGTCGGAGCGGAGTCTGCACTTGCAGTTTTTGGGAATGCGGATGCGAACGCCTCCAAGAGAGATGTCCTGAATTTCGCCTGAATGGTAATAGTAGTTGCTCTTGCTGGTTCCATGGATCACGATGGGTATCTTTTCATTTTTTCTGGGGTATTTTCTTCGTTCCTCTTCCTGTTCGTGTCGCTTGGTGATGGTTTGGGCCAAAATGTTTTCTATCAAGGCCGACAATGTCCTTTTCCGTTTCTTGGCCATGTCAACAAGACCCTTTTTAATGGCATCGCTTGTCCTGAAGCATATCTTGGATGATTTTTTCATAATATCTGTATGGAAAAGGTCCATGATTCTCGGGTGGAATGCTTGCACGGGGGATGAAATTCACGTGCATGCTTTGTCTCTTTAAGGAAAAAACATGCCACCTGTTAACCATCAGGATTGTTTTGATTTTTTTATGTACGCAACAAGAGGTTCCGGTATTTGAAGACGA
>CAYWJL010000261.1:0-3942 GCA_964458145.1 uncultured Desulfovibrionales bacterium
CTCTGATTTAGTTGTCAGTAGCTGCTGATCGAGAAACTTTAAATCTTCCGACCCGGTCCAATCTGCGCCAGGCCATGTGCGAGGCACAGGCGGATATCGACGAAGGGGCGGACATCATCATGGTCAAACCGGCCCTGCCCTATCTGGATGTCCTGCGACGGATCAGGGACGGATTCGACGTGCCCACCGCAGCCTACCAGGTCAGCGGCGAATACAGTATGATCAAGGCAGGAGTCCAGCTTGGGTGGATCGATGAACAGAACATCGTCATGGAATCCCTCACCTCCATCAAACGGGCCGGGGCCGATCTCATTCTGACCTACTACACCGAGGACGTGCTCGCCTGGCTTGCCTAGCAGGCCATTCCCGTCACCGCGGATGATTTCCATAGAGTTACGCATCAATCCGTTCACTTTTACCACGACCATAATTCATGCATCCATCACACCACGCACCCCATGACGGCCAGACCCCTCCCCTGCGCCTCATCGCCTGGGAGATCACCCGTTCCTGCAACCTGGCCTGTCAGCATTGCCGGGCCGAGGCCCACGAAGAACCCTACCCCGGTGAACTCAGCACCGACGAGGCCAAGGCCCTCATCGACACGTTCCCGGAAACCGGCAATCCGGTGATCATTTTCACCGGCGGTGAACCCCTGATGCGCAAGGACATCTTCGAACTCGTCCCCTATGCCAGAGCCAAAGGTCTTCGCTGCGTCATGGGTACCAATGGAACCCGGATCGATGCCGACATGGCCGCCAGAATCAAGGAGGCCGGCATCCAGCGGTGCAGCATTTCCATCGACGGGCCGGATGCCCGGTCCCATGACGACTTCCGCGGGGTGCCCGGTGCATTCGAGGCCTCTCTGGCAGGGATCGAGGAGCTCAAGAAGGCCGGTGTCGAGTTTCAGATCAACACCACCGTGACCAAGCACAACATGCCCTTTTTCAAGAAGGTCTTCCACCTGGCCGAAGACATCGGTGCCGCGGCCTGGCACATCTTCCTCCTCGTGCCCACCGGACGGGGAGATGCCATCCGGGATGAAATCATCAATGCCGATGAGTACGAGGAAGTCCTCAATTGGTTCTATGATTTCCGCAAGACTACGTCCATGCACCTCAAGGCCACCTGCGCCCCGCATTATTACCGGATCATGCGCCAGCGGGCAAAAGAAGAAGGCATCAAGGTGAACATGGACAATTTCGGTCTCGATGCCATGACCAGAGGCTGTCTTGGCGGAACCGGCTTTTGCTTTATCTCCCACACGGGCCAGGTCCAGCCCTGTGGATTTCTGGAACTCGATTGCGGCCAGATCAAGAAAAATCGTTTCCCGGAAATCTGGGCCACATCTCCCCAATTTCTCGCCCTCAGGGATCAGTCCACGTACGAAGGAAAATGCGGGGTGTGTGAATATCACAAGGTGTGCGGCGGCTGCCGGGCCAGGGCCCACACCATGAAAGGAAACTACCTGAAGGAAGAACCCCTGTGCACGTATGTTCCGCGCGCTCTTCGCTCTGACGAACAACCGGTCGAAAACTAGGAGAGTTGTCATGGACGCACACGACAAAGCCATCCTCGGCATCATCCAGTCGGATTTCCCCATCACAGGGCACCCCTACGCTGTAATCGGCGATCAGATCGGTCTTGATGAAAACGAGGTGCTTGATCGGGTCAAGGCTCTGAAGGAACAAGGGGTTATCCGCCGTATAGGTGCCAATTTCCAGTCCAAACGACTTGGCTGGCATTCCACCCTGTGCGCAGCCCGGGTTCCGGATGATTCCATGGACACCTTTGTTGCCGAAGTGAACGCTCATCCAGGAGTGACCCACAACTATCTGCGCAATCACGACTGGAACATCTGGTTCACCATGATCGGCCCCTGTAAGGAAGAAGTCGCCCGTACCCTGGCCGCCATCACGAAAAAAACCGGCATCCCCATCCTGAATCTCCCTGCGGAGAAACTGTTCAAAATCAAGGTGGACTTTGCCATGAACGATGAGAAGACATCATGACCCATACGACTCCGATCCTTTCCCCGTCACTGCTCTCCTCTGATTTCGGAAAATTGCAAAACGAGCTCGAGGCACTTGAGCAGGCCGGACTCAAGTGGGTTCATTGGGACGTCATGGACGGTCTCTTTGTCCCCAACATCACCTTTGGCCCGCCGGTGATCAAACAACTTCGCGCGGCCTCGGAGCTTTTCTTCGACGTGCATCTCATGATCGAACGACCTGAGCGGTATATCGACCAGTTTGTCGATGCCGGGGCGGATCTCATCTGTGTCCACGCCGAATCCACCGTCCATCTCGAACGTACCGTCAGCGAAATCAGCAGGCAAGGGTGTCAGTGCGGCGTTGCCCTCAATCCTGCCACCCCCCTCAGCGCAGTGTCATGGCTTCTGCCTCAGTTGGACATGGTGCTTGTCATGTCGGTGAACCCGGGTTTCGGAGGGCAATCATTCATACCGTTCACACGAACCAAGATCAGGGAACTCTCCGCCATGATCAAGGATCAGGGAGCTGATACCCTGATCCAGGTCGATGGAGGGGTGAACCTCGACAATGCCGGGGATCTCATAAACCTCGGTGCCGACATCCTGGTTTCCGGTTCAGCCTTCTTCAACTTCCCCCCCTATGCACAACGCCATGAAGACTATTTGCGGGCCATGGCCACCACGTATTGTTAATCCCATGAAATAATGCCCTGCTTCCCGAGTACCTGTCAGGAAGCAGGGCATTGTCATGCAGACGCACATTTTGCTTGTTTTCGTCAGAAGATGTGCATGCGCCCGAAGACGGCATATTCATCTCCCCCTTTTTCCCTGCCTCAAGGAACTTCTCCCATGTCACGCTACGAACACGACTGCATCGGCACCATCGATGTGCCCGACCACGTCCTCTACGGTGTCCAGACCTACAGGGCCTTGCAGAATTTTCGCATCTCACGCATACCCATATCCCATTATCCCATGCTCATCAGGTCCCTTGCCTTCATCAAGAAGGCTGCGGCTCAGACCAATCACGAACTCGGTCTTCTGAACGACGAGCCGCTGGAGGGAATTGTCCGTGCATGTGACGAGATTCTCGCCGGACGCCACATGGAACACTTTGTGGTCGATGCCATCCAGGGGGGAGCAGGCACGTCCACGAACATGAATGCCAATGAGGTCATTGCCAATCGAGGGCTCGAAATTCTGGGAAAATGCAAGGGGGATTATGGTACCCTGCATCCCAATACCCACGTCAACATGTCCCAGTCCACAAACGACGTCTATCCCACAGCCATCCGCATCGCCCTGATCTTCAAGATCAGGGATCTGATGAAATCCATGAAATACCTCAAGTCGGCCTTTTCCGCCAAGGGTGAGGAGTTTTCCGGAATCATCAAGATGGGCCGCACCCAGCTGCAGGATGCCGTCCCCATGACGCTGGGCCAGGAGTTTTCTTCCTATGCGGTCATGATAGGTGAAGACATCCAGCGGTTGAACGAGGCCCAGGGCCTGGTCAGAGAAATCAACCTCGGAGGGACGGCCATCGGTACAGGCCTCAACGCCCATCCCGATTATGCGGCCAAGGCCGTGAAGCGCTTGATCGAGATGACCGGTCTTCCCCTCATGGTAGCGCCCAACCTGGTCGAGGCCACCCAGGATACCGGTGCCTATGTCCAGCTTTCCGGTGTTCTCAAACGGGTAGCGGTTAAGACATCCAAGATATGCAATGACTTGAGGCTGCTTTCTTCCGGACCGAGATGCGGGTTCAACGAGATCAACCTTCCGGGCATGGCTCCCGGCTCCTCCATCATGCCGGGGAAGGTCAACCCCATCATTCCCGAGGTGGTCAACCAGATCGCCTTTCAGGTCATCGGCAGCGATGTCACCGTGAGCATGGCATGCGAGGCAGGCCAGCTCGAACTGAACGTCATGGAGCCGGTAGTGGCCTTCAA
>CAYWJL010000262.1:0-3922 GCA_964458145.1 uncultured Desulfovibrionales bacterium
AGGACGCGAAACATACCGCGAGCCGTCGAGCATGAGAACGACCATGTCCGCCCCATACAGGGCCTTCCAGGCCGCGTCGACCATGCACCGGTTGAGCCTCAACCGACTCTGATGAATCCCCGGGGTGTCCAGGAACACGATCTGGGCGTCGTCACGGGTGTGGATACCGGTTATCTGATTCCTCGTGGTCTGGGGCTTGGGGCTTACAATGGCCACCTTCTCACCGATGATGGTGTTCAGCAAGGTGGATTTCCCCGCGTTGGGAGGGCCGATCAGGGCGACCACGCCGGATTTGAACGGTCTTTGAATGTCTTGCATGCACATTGTCCTTTGGTTGGTGGGAGGCCGGCCGGGTGTGGCCGGCGAGTCGCCGGGATCTGCGGCCCGGCAACAAAGTAACCGGGCGCAGGGAATTTTTCCTTGCCCTCGCGCTGGTCCATAGCTATACGCCCCCCATTATGGGAAAAGATCTAATCATAGTCGAATCACCGGCAAAGGTGAAGACGATCAAGAAATTCTTGGGCAAGGGATACGCTGTCGAGGCCTCTGTGGGACACATCCGGGACCTTCCGACCAAGGTCCTCGGCGTGGACGAGGAAAACGATTTCGCACCGGATTATCAGGTCATTCCGAACAAGAAAAAGGTGGTCAGCACCTTGCGGGCAGCGGCCAAAAAAGCCGACACCGTCTATCTCGCCCCTGACCCGGACCGCGAAGGGGAGGCCATTGCCTGGCATATCGCCGAGGTGATCAAGAAGCAGAACGACAATCTCAAGCGCATCAGCTTCAACGAGATCACCGCCCGCGCCGTGAAGCAGGCCCTGGCCAATTCCACCGAGCTGAACAGGAATCTTTTCGACTCCCAGCAGGCCCGTCGTATACTCGATCGCATCGTGGGGTACAAGATATCGCCCCTGCTCTGGAAAAAGGTCAAGCGCGGCATATCCGCCGGCCGTGTCCAGTCCGTGGCCCTTCGCTTGATCGTGGAGCGGGAAAAGGAACGTCAGGCCTTCGAGCCCGAAGAGTTCTGGGTCTTTTCCGTCATTCTCGACGGTCCGACCCCGCCGCCGTTTGAATGTCAGCTCTGGAAGGTAGACGGGGCCGCCCCGAAAATCGGATCGGCCGAGCAGGCAGATACCCTCGAGCAGGCGGTTTCCAAGGCGGATTTCACCGTCGACAAAGTGGTGGAAAAGGAGCGCAAGCGACAGCCCCGGCCCCCGTTCATCACTTCCACCCTCCAGCAGGAAGCCAGCAACCGCATGGGTTTTTCCGCCAAGCGGACCATGATGGTGGCCCAGAAGCTCTATGAGGGCGTGGAACTGGGCGACCGGGGAACAACGGCTCTTATCACCTACATGCGTACCGATTCCGTGCGCATTTCCGACGAGGCCCGGGACACCGCGGCATCATGGATCACCAGGACCCTCGGCCCCGAGTATTATCCGGACAAACCCCGGGTGTTCAAGACCAAAGGTGGCGCTCAGGACGCCCATGAGGCCATCCGCCCCGTCGACCCCCTGCTCACCCCTCAGGATGTCGAACCCTTTGTGTCCAAGGAACAGGCACGGCTGTACCGCCTCATCTGGGAGCGGTTCATGGCCTCGCAGATGGCTCCCGCCCGATTCTGGGACACGACGGTCACGGTCAAGGCGGCGGCCACCCTCTGGAGGACCAAGGGCGAACGCCTCATCTTCCCCGGATTCCTCAAGATCATGCAGAAACCCGCGACCGCCACGGAAACGAAAAATATCGAATTGCCCCGTCTGGAAGCGGGCATGGGTCTGGACGTATCCAAGCTGAACAAGGAACAGAAATTCACGCAGCCGCCCTCGCGTTTCTCCGAGGCATCACTGGTGCGCAACCTGGAGAAGCTGGGAATCGGCCGACCCTCCACCTACGCCACCATCATCTCCACCCTCAAGGACCGTGAGTATGTGGCCACCACCGAAGGGCATTTCGTGCCCACGGATCTCGGCACCGTGGTCAGCGATCTTCTGGTGACCCATTTCACCCAGCTCATGGATGTGGATTTCACCGCCCACATGGAAGAAGACCTGGACAAGGTGGCCGAAGGCGGTCGGGATTGGGTGGCCCTGCTCAAGGACTTTGCCAGGGACTTCTATCCCACCCTGGAGAAGGCCGCCGAGGAAATGGCCGCCATCAAGGGGGGGCTTGAAACCGATCTTCCCTGTCCCAAATGCGACAGTCCCCTGGTCATCAAATTCGGCAAGAACGGCCCCTTTCTGGCATGTTCCGCCTACCCTTCCTGTAAATTCACCAGCAACTATTCCCGGGACGAAAAGGGCAAGCTCCATATCGATACGGATGAGGAGGCCGGGAAAAAGGTGGGTACCTGCCCCCAATGCGGCGGGGACCTCGTTCTCAAGAAGGCCCGCACCGGAAGCCGGTTCATCGCGTGCAACAACTATCCCGACTGCCGATACACCCAGTCCCTTTCAACCGGCGTCTCCTGTCCGAGGGAAGACTGTGACGGTGAGCTGGTGGAAAAAAGTTCCCGGAGAGGCAAGGTCTTTTATGCCTGCAACAAGTATCCGAAATGCGACTATGCCATATGGGACTGGCCCGTAGCCGAATCCTGCCCCGATTGCGGTTCCAAAATCCTCGTGCGCAAGTCCACCAAATCACGCGGCCTGCACCTGGCCTGCCCGAAAAAGGGATGCACGTACTTGCGTAGTCTCGAAGATCAGGAGAGACACCGTCACCATGAAGGCGGCATTCAAGCGACACCTCACCCTTCCCGACCCCACTGTGCTGGAACGTCACGCACGGTGCCCGGACCTGGGCCCGAAAATCCTGTTCTTTTCAGGGGGTAGTGCTCTCAAGGATCTTTCCCGGGAACTGCTCGCCTATACCCACAATTCCATCCATATCATCACCCCCTTTGATTCCGGCGGAAGCTCGGCAGTCCTTCGCAAATGCTTCGACATGCCGGCCATCGGGGATATACGAAGCCGTCTCATGGCCCTGGCAGACAGAACGGTCCGGGGAAATCCGGAAATCAGGGCCCTTTTTTCCTACCGGATGGCTGCCAATAGATCTCACGGTGCGCTTGAACGCGAACTTCAGGAGATGATTCTGGGCGATCATCCTCTCGTGAAGGTCATTCCCCGACCCATGCGGACCATCATCCGAAGATACCTCCGCCGCTTTTATGAAAATATGGACCGATTCTTCGATCTGCGAGGGGCCAATATCGGCAATCTCGTCCTTACCGGAGGATTTCTGGTCAATGACCGGGACCTGGAGTCCATCCTCTTCATCGTCTCCAAACTGATCAAGGTCAGGGGATATGTCACAACGGTGGTCACCGACAATCTGCACCTCGGTGCCCGGCTCGAAGACGGATCGACCATTCTCGGCCAGCATGCGCTGACGGGCAAGGAAACACCCCCCATCGCCTCGCCCATCGACGAACTCTTCCTCTGTGAATCCCTGGACACGCCCCACAGGATCGATTGCAACATCTCCCTCCCGATTGCCGACATGATCCGAACGGCGGACCTGATCTGCTTCCCCATGGGGAGCTTCTATACCAGCCTCATCGCCAATGTCCTGCCCCGCGGCGTGGGCAGAGCTGTTCAGGCCGCATCATGCCCCAAGGTGTACATCCCAAGTACGGGGCATGATCCCGAATCCATCGGTAGAAGTCTGACCGACCAGGTAACCACTCTCATCCACTACCTGCGCATGGACGAGCCCGCATCCATAGCTCCTGCCGACATCCTGGACTTCATCCTTCTGGACCGTGATCGCACCACCTATTCCGGCGGTGTGGACGCCGACAGTCTCACTCACATGGGTATCGACATACTGGACGCGAACCTGTCCGGTCCCACCCCGGGCCCGTCCATCGACCCCGCCCGGCTGGCCGATATTCTCATCTCCCTGGCCTGACCATCAC
>CAYWJL010000263.1:0-282 GCA_964458145.1 uncultured Desulfovibrionales bacterium
GCCGCTCTTGTCCACCACGTTGTAGTCCACACCCATGTCGCGAAGCTCTCCTTCCCGGGATATACCCTGGCCGTACAGGATATCGTACTGAGCCTCCCTGAAGGGAGGAGCGACCTTGTTCTTGACCACCTTGACCCGGACCCGGTTTCCGTAGACCTCGTCCTTGTCCTTGAGGGTCTGGATCTTGCGGATATCCAACCGGATGGACGAATAGAATTTCAGGGCGTTACCACCCGTGGTCGTCTCGGGACTGCCGTAGCCCATCATGCCGATCTTCATGCG
>CAYWJL010000263.1:292-3886 GCA_964458145.1 uncultured Desulfovibrionales bacterium
ATGGCGTGGGACATGAGACGTGCCTGCCCCCCCACCTGGGTTTCTCCCATGCTCCCCTCCAGTTCCGCCTGGGGGATGAGCGCTGCCACCGAGTCCACGACCACCACATCGACACCGCCGGAACGGACCAGCAGGTCGGCGATCTCCAAAGCCTGCTCGCCGTAATCGGGCTGGGAGACCACAAGTTCGTCGGTGTTCACGCCCAACCGCTTGGCATAGCTGACATCCAGGGCATGTTCCGCGTCGATGAATGCGGCCGTCCCCCCCTGCTTCTGCGACTCGGCGATCAGATGCAGGGCCTGGGTAGTTTTACCCGAGGATTCAGGCCCGTAGATTTCGACCACCCGCCCACGTGGAATCCCGCCGATCCCCAACGCCAGATCCAGGCCGATGGACCCGCTCGGTATGGCCGGGATAGTCTGATGCGGCGCATCGGCCAAACGCATGACAGCGCCCTGGCCGAACTTGCGCTCGATGGTGGTGATGGCCGTATCCAGGGCCTCTTTCTTCATTTGCTCGGGAGGAATGTTTGTCGTCTTGCGAGCCATAGGGTTACTCCATGTTATTTGATTGCATCGAGGACAGCGAACAGAACAAAGAGCGCAGAAGACAAAAAACTTCCTGCCCCCAAAAATTAGAAACCTTTCCCTGACAGAAGCTGAGCCGTTTGACCTTGCCGGTTTCAGGACCCGTGCATGCCGGATTTCGGGATCGAAACGTGTTTTGTTAGCAAAATCATTTCCTCAGGGCAAGCATGCATCGGCCTGCACCTTCTAACATGCTGTCAGAAAAGATCTTTTTTCTTAACACCCTGCAATCACCACCCCCGTTTCATCATAAATCGACCACGCGTACCCCATGTACGGCAAAATCCAGGATTGCCTATCCACCAAGACTCGGCTAGGTCCGCCCCATGCAAAAACGTACACAGTATCAGGCATTGTCCCTGTTTTCAGGCGGGCTGGACAGCATCCTGGCCGGCAAGGTCATCCAGGATCAGGACATTACGGTCCTTGGCATCCATTTCGTGTCACCTTTTTTTGGTGAACCGGACTCGGTCAAACGGTGGGAAAAAATATATGACATTCCCATCGAGATACATGATATCGGAGAGGATTTCGTGCGCATGCTCCTCGATGGGCCCAGACAGGGGTTCGGCAAGGTTCTCAACCCGTGCATCGACTGCAAGGTTCTCATGTTCGCCAAAGCCAAGGAGCTTCTGGATCACTATGGTGCACGTTTCATCATCTCCGGCACCGTTATCGGCCAGCGACCCATGTCCCAGCGCAGGGACGCCATCAACATCGTGGATCGGGACGCAGGGGTCAGGGATCTGGTCCTGAGTCCGCTGAGCGCCCTTCGCCTCAAACCCACCCCCATGGAAGAACAGGGAATCGTGGACAGGACAAAACTTCTGGGATTATGGGGAAGAGGACGTAAGGCTCAGCTGAGGATGGCCAAGGAGATGGGACTCACCGAAATACCGACTCCGGCCGGGGGATGCAGGCTGGCAGATGCAGAGGCAGCGGCCAGGTATCTCCCCCTGCTCGAACATCACCAGCAACCATCGGCAGCTGATTTCTATCTGGCCAATGTGGGCAGGCAATACTGGAAACGCCGAAGCTGGCTCACCATGGGTCGAGACCAGCACGACAACAAACGGCTGGAAGAACTGCAGCAAGAGAGCGATTTCCACTTCCGTCTGGTGGATTTTCCCGGCCCCATCGGCATCGGGCGACCCTTACCGAATATTTCCTGGGACGAGGAGCGTGTGCGGGAAGCAGCCGCCCTGGTGGCATCCTTCTCCCCCAAGGCAAAAAAATCTCTGCGCAGCGTGGATGTCACGGTACAGAAAAACGGCGAAAAAAATATCATCTCGGTCATGCCCGACCGGGGTGACGAGCTGGGATGGCAACCTCCAACCTGGAACCAAGCTGAGGCGTTGAAAAAATCATGGATACGGAAATAACCGTCAAGATCGCCATGCTTGCGATCAGTGCCCTGCTTCTCTGGAAAGGGGCCAACTGGATCGTGGACAGCGCGGCAGCCATTGCCCGCAAATATCATATGTCCGAGCTGGTCATCGGCCTGACCGTGGTGGCCTTCGGCACCTCGGCACCGGAATTTCTGGTTTCCGCAACGGCAGCGTTCAAAGGCCTCGGAGACATATCCCTGTCGAACATCGTGGGCTCCAACATCTTCAATCTGGGCCTCATCCTCGGCCTCATGGCCATGATCAAGCCGATCAAGACCCACGCAACCCTGGTCTATAGGGACGGGGTGTTCCTGTGGGGAATGACCATCCTGGTGACGATCTTCTCCTTGAACCTGTACATGGGACGAATGGAAGGAATCATCCTCCTCGGCCTGCTCATAATCTACATCGGATTTCTGATCTTCAGGGGGCACAAAGAAACCGAGGGACTCGACCTTCCATCGCAACGACCGGCAACGTGGAAGGACTACCCCATGCTTCTGGCAGGCTTTGCCTCCATCTCCCTGGGCGGCCACTTCATGGTGGAATCGGCCACATTCCTGGCCGAATTCATGGGCGTGAGCAAATGGGTCATCGGCGTGACCATAGTGGCGGCCGGAACCTCCCTCCCGGAACTGATCACCTGCCTGGCAGCGTCCATCAGGGGCAAAAACGACATGCTGTTGGGGAATCTGCTGGGCAGCGATTTTTTCAATTTCGCAGGCGTATTGGGGATGACGTGCATCCTGAGACCACTGGAGATTTCGCCGACGGCACTGCCCAGTCTGTATGCGCTGGTAAGTATGGTGTTTCTGGTGCTTATTTTTATGCGGTCGGGCTGGAAGGTGGGACGAGTGGAGGGGGCGTTGCTTATTCTGATCAATCTGGGGCGGTGGACGTGGGATTTTATGGGATAAAAACGCATTCCCTCTTGAATCACGAATCCCCCGTAGGGGCAGACCTGCGTGTCTGCCCTTTTTACGAATTCAAGAAAAAAGCAACCACGTCTCCAACCCCATCGCCTTTGGGCAGACACACAGGTCTGCCCCTACGACCAGCTGCGTGAAACCGTTAAGCTTTCAAACAAAAAAAGCCGCCTTATGGCGGCCTTTTTTATTGATGAACTACTTGATGCTCCATCCTTACTCTGTCGCGCATCTTTTATCTTACATCGTATATCATCTATCCTGTCTATCCTTACTCATCAGGATCCTTCCAACGCCTCTGCAGGCAACGGATCGTCTTCCTCGTGGTGCTGCGCCCCGAAATTGATCATGTGTTTGATGACCCCTTGCTGTCTGAGATATCCCACGATCCTGGATGCCCCGGAAAGAATGAGCCGTACCCCGGGACGTTCGTCCACAATGAGCATGGGCACGCCCCTGAATCCACTCCGGGAAAAATAGGTCTTCGCCTGCTCCACATCCTCACGCAACGCATCCGGAATTGCGATATGGGGAACGGTTTCCTCACTCTCCCAATGAAGAATCTCCAAAAAGGGATTTTCCGCGGTCATATTGGCTGACAGTATCTGGGAGAGCCGCTCCAGGTCCTCGTCCCTGCTATCCATGATATGAAAGGTCCAGTCAGCCTGATCCGCCTTGTTCACGGCCAGATTG
>CAYWJL010000264.1:0-1254 GCA_964458145.1 uncultured Desulfovibrionales bacterium
GAGTTTCAAAGCGCCCAGAACGGGGCAAGCCAGCCATGAGAACAAATCAGCCCTGGGAGGCGCAACCGCTTCCTTGACTGGGCCCGGGAAAAGGCCGAAGTACTTCTCTCTTGTCAGAGACCCGATCTGACGCACACCCCATGACAAATGAGAGACAAATGTCCAATCTATCCGATAATGAACGAGGAACCTGGTGGCCCTCCATCGCATTGCTCACGGCCGTATTTCTGTGGGGAAGTTCCTATGCGGCCATGAAAGTGGTGGTGGGCTCATTCGGCCCCATGGCCACGGTGTGGGCCCGCATGGTGGTGGCCAGCGTGATTTTTTGCGCCATGGGGTGGCGGGAACTCATCAAGGTTCGTTTGGGACGGGATTGGATATGGCTGGCCCTGCTTTTTTTCTGTCAGCCCTGCATGTACTTTCTGTGCGAGGGATTTGCCGTCAAGCTGACCTCTTCAGCCCAGGCAGGGATGATCTCGGCCATCCTGCCCCTCATGGTCATGCTCGGAGCGTATGTCTTTCTCAGGGAAAAAAGCGGTCTCCACGTCTGGATGGGATGCATCCTCTCCCTGGCCGGGGTGATCTGGCTGACTCTTGAATCCGTACCCACTGAATCCGCACCCAATCCGTTTTTCGGCAATCTTCTGGAGGTCGCGGCCATGGGGTTTGCTGCCGGATACATGCTTCTGGTGAGGAAATTGTCGGGCCGCTACAGCCCCCTCGTTCTCACGGGCATGCAATTCATGGCCGGGAGCCTCTTTTTCCTGCCGGGAGTCGTAGGGGCCGATATCGCCTGGGCCGCGCCTGTGGGGGTGTATCTGCTGCTTTTCTACCTCGGTTCTCTGGTCACCCTGGGGGCTTTTGGCCTGTATAATTGGGGGATATCCAGAGTGCCTGCGGGGAGGGCCTCGGTGTTTGTCAATCTCGTGCCCGTGATCGCCCTGAGCCTCGGGGTGGTATTCATGGATGAAATTTTGAATGGGGCCCAGATCATGGCCTGTACGGTCGTGTTTGCCGGGGTCATTCTCTCCCAGCTGAGATTGCAGAGGTCTGAGGGCTGAGGTCGGAGGTCGGGAGACGGGAGACGGGACTGGACACGAAGACGTCATCCCGGACCTGATCCGGGATCTTGATGGCATCAGGGACAGTCTTTAATTCCTCCAAGATCCCGGCCTGCGCCGGGATGACGACAAAAAGTGACAACTATTTTTCAGGGCTGGACAAAAACATACCGCGTCATCCCGGACTTGATCC
>CAYWJL010000264.1:1269-3881 GCA_964458145.1 uncultured Desulfovibrionales bacterium
AGGTGATGACTGGAGAAGCGTTTTTGGGCTGGAATACAAAAAAGGCAGACGCCATGCGTCTGCCTTTTTTGATGACAATGAGATGCCTGTCAGCTCTTATTTGCCAAAGGAGCGGGCGAACAACTCTTCGATGGCCTGCTTGCCGTTGTCCTCGAGAAAGCGTGTTCCCGTGCAGGCGATGTGGTGGTGGCTGATGACCGGAGGTTCGGCAGTCAGCCAGGCATTCTTGGTCCACTTGAACCAGGAATTCTTGCGCTGGCCGAAGACGAACAGGGGCTTGTTGCAGATCTTGGCGTACTCGGCTCCCCAGCCGGTTCCGCCCTTGACGGTGCCGTCGTCCTGGATGGTCCCGATTACATAGACCTCGTGGCCGCTGGCGATCTGCCAGCAGATGGACTGGAGAACCTTGCGGAAGATGGGAGCGCGTGAATACTCGCGGTTCATGAGTTTGGACACGTAGGACAGGCTGACGTCCTTTTTGGCCAGTTCTTCGGATGTCAGGACACGACGCCCTCGTTCACGGGCTATCTTGTGGCCTTCAAAGGAAAAATTGACTTCCTGGAGACCGTATTGTTCGGCCATCGTGCCGAAAGTCTCTTCGGTTCCCTGTGCTCCGCCGCTGTAGACAACGCAATTTTTTGGATCGAGCATGATATCCTCATGGAATGAAGTGGTTGGTGACGGACAAGACCATACTTCCAATCGATGGTTTTGTACAGTTTACAGAAAATCGTGTGGTTTGTGACAAAAGGGCTACGAAGGCTGGTGGTTGCGTTTGAAGAAGGGATGTTTGCCCCGCTGTTTCGGCGGTTTGGCCTTGACCACCAGAGGTTTCTTGCCCCGGCCCTGCTTCTTGAACACCTCGAGGATGACCCCGGCCTCACGGAAGGGCACGGTCAAAAAGGAGAAGCTGTCCAGAATCTGCACTTCCTGGATGGCGTTCGGCCGGACCCCGGTTTCCTTGTGGATCATGGTTACCAGCTTTTTGGGGGTCATGCCGTTGACTCTGCCCTGGGCGACAAAAAGGCGGGTTTTGCCCTTTTTGTCCACGAGAACGTCGCGTATCTCATGGTACCCGGACTCGTCGAGTTCGTCCTTGAAGGCATGCTGCAAAACCGCTGCAAGGACCTCTTCTTCGGGGTTTTCGTCGATAAGTGTGGCTGCCATATCCCTGAAATGGTCCTTGATATCCACATCCAGGCCTTCCCGGATTCGGGAGACGATCCGATCTTTCTTGGTTTTGATGATGTCGGCGACCTTGGGCAATCGTTCCTTGCGGATGGTGCTCTTGGTTACCCGCTGAATGAGCAGAAGCCTTCGGGACTGGGCCGGAGTGATGAAGGTGATGGCGGTTCCTTCCTTGCCGGCCCGGCCGGTGCGTCCGATCCGGTGGACATAGGACTCGGGATCCTGGGGCAGGGCGTAATTGATCACATGGGTCAGGTCGTTGATATCGATGCCCCGGGCCGCCACATCCGTGGCCACGAGGATGGTGATGTGGTGTTTCTTGAATTTTGTCAGGACTTTTTCCCGCTGCACTTGCGAGATATCACCGTGCAATCCTTCGGCATCGTACCCCCGGTCCATGAGCCGTCCGGCCGTTCGATCCACATCGATTTTGGTCCGGCAGAACACGATTCCGTAAAATTCCTCGGCCATGTCGATGATCCGGCACAAGGCCTCGAACTTGTCGCTTTCGTTGACCTCGAAATAGATCTGGTCGGTCAGATCCGTGGTCATTTCCTTGTTGCGCACCGAGACCACATCGTATTCCCGCATGTATCGCTTGGCGATGGCCAGAATTTCCCTGGGCATGGTCGCGGAAAAAAGCAGGGTGGTCTTGTTCTGGTTGGTGGCTTCCAGGATCGTCTCGATGTCTTCGATGAAGCCCATGTTGAGCATCTCGTCGGCCTCGTCCAGCACGAAGTGGGAGATATGATCGAGGCGCAGGGTCTTGCGATGGATGTGGTCCAGAATCCGACCCGGCGTCCCCACGACGATGTCCACGCCCTGGCGAAGTCCCCTGAGCTGATGGGTGATGGCCTGACCCCCGTATACGGGCATGACCCTGATTTTCTTGGTTCCTTTGAGGGAGTTGATCTCCTCGGCCACCTGGATGGCCAGTTCCCGGGTGGGGGTGAGCACGATGGCCTGAACAACGCCCTGGTTTTCCACGGCTTGTTCGATGATGGGCAGACCGAAGGCGGCTGTCTTGCCGGTGCCGGTCTGAGCCTGACCGATGAGATCCCTGGTTCCGGCAAGGAGCAGGGGGATGGTTTTTTCCTGAATGGGAGTCGGCTCTTCAAAGCCTTTGTTGACGAGGGCGGTAACGGTGTTGTCGGAAAGACCGAGAGATTTGAAACGTTCGAAAGGGCGCATACGAGGTGGGTACCTTTTAGGGGGAATGCTTGGGTTGCTGAAAGCCCCGGCTGTCTGGAGCCGGAACGTTGTTTCAGGGAAGGTCAAGAATTCGGGGATGAAGTGATGGGGAAGGTGCCGGGTTCGAAAAGAATGGATGTCCGGCCGGTTGCAGGATACATGGTCGAAGGTCGAAAAAAAACCGGTGTCCGCTTGGAGCCCGGACACCGGATCTGTTCCAACCAACACCAACC
>CAYWJL010000265.1:0-3875 GCA_964458145.1 uncultured Desulfovibrionales bacterium
GGCATTGTGCTCGCTCTGTGCGTCCGAGTCAGAATAAAGCTTACCATGTCCACCATACCATCCCACGATCACGTTCCCATCGATCAAAAGTTCGACGGCATCATCTCCATTCACGGCAAACCAATACGTTCCGCCGGTAGTCACATCAATAGTACCGTTGAAAACCGTCAAATAATGTTCATCGTCACCATAGGGATTGCCGGAACCATCGATCTCCATGGGAATCGGCGTTCCACTCCCATCCAGCAAGCCTGGAATGGCATAGTTCTCGACGACTTCCTGGAATTCCGCTGCATCCGCGGGGTCATCATTATAAAGAAGGCCGGATGATGTTTCGCAACAATTCCGGTCATTACTTCTATAAGGATCACTGCTGCTGCAGGCTACGGGGCGTTCTTTAGACACCCATTCCCAGATCCGGTGAGAATTGTTGGGCAGGACACGAAGCAGAGGCGGCCCGCTCGGATCGTTGTTTGTACTTGCGAACAAATGTCTGCCAACCGGCAGATCCAATGGGGTGTAGTCCCGGATATCGTACCCGTCATGGGCTACACTGGCATACTCCTTCCCCCAGCTGTGAGCATCCTGTGGGATAAAAGTACGTTCCAGCACGGTTTCCGTACTGGTATCAGTGCTCCGATAGCCGCCATACAGCACCTTGCGGATGGCATCCATACGCGAGGTGGTCAGATAATTCAAAAAATCACCACTCCACTCGGACGTGCCGTTACAAGTCTTGTCTTCAGTCACCTGAGAGGGTTCGAACCGTTCGTTGGTCGAGGAATAGACGTAGCATTTGTAGCTGTCGAAATACCCGTAGTAATCAATGCCCGGTTTATATCCTACATCCAGAGTGCCATTTTCGTCCACGTCCGAGGCGTCGTTGTAGGCCTCATAATAGAGCTTGTGATCGCGGCCCATGACCAGCATGACCAGAGGAGGAGCGGCAGGTGTGAGAAAGGGAGGACTGAGTTCGAAATCCGTGCAGATGTCGGAGACACTCGTTGTCGTCGTGGTCGTTGTTTTCACTTTGGCCACGACCGCATGATCCCATAAGATCAAGCATAAAATCATTATTCCCGTCAGGATCAAAGAAGTCGTCTTGTACATGAGGCTTCCTCCGGATTGAGTGTGCCCACCGGGTTATTCCGTTTAATTGCCGACAAAATCACCAATCGAGATATCTACCGTCCCGCATACCGATACACTTCACGGATTCGCTGCCTGCCGTTTCCTGTTCGTACCGTGCCATTGGCAGAAATGAGGTAGTACATGGAGACACCCACCCCCGAGGCCGCGCCCTTGCCAACCCCCTCGTATCCTGCCGCAATGATGATCGAGCCGCCTTCGGCCTGGCGATTACCCAAATATTCAACGTCCGTGTTGGCCAGTGTCTTGTTGGCCTCCTGCAGGGTCAGAGTACGATTCCCCCAGGCCCGGGTCTCCCCGGTCTTCATAGCAGAATCGACGTCAAAAGTGGAAGACCCAAAATCCATGGTCTTACTCAAAGTTGCAGAGGCATTGGTACCGTCACGCACTTCTACAAGAGAAGCTACGACCTCCTCGGTCAAAGAAAGACTGGATTCCGCCCAATTGAAGGCCTCATCCTTTTTACGGATATTTCCGGTAATATCCAGATCAAGCCGGACATCCCGACTCAGGCCGGCAATAACCGCGCTCAGGATGACCATAATCACTAAAGTCACCACAAAGGCAGAACCGGATTGCTGATTGCTATAAATAAGCTTTCTCTTTCCATTCACAACTCAGCACCTTCCTGATACCACTGTAAAAATTCCTGATTGAGTAAAATAAGGCTCATCCGGTAAAAGCGTACTTATGCCGCTCGTTGATGCCCCAAAGGGGCAAGACATAACAGCCCGGGGCAGCGCCCTGGGTATCGGTATGATAAGAACCTGTGCCCTGAAGGGGCACGACATGGAACCGGGGTATTGATTGAATCGTTGACGTAATCCCGACAAACTCATCTATCGATGTCGTACCCTTTCAGGGTACATTGTTTCGGCAATCTAACCCAGGGCGTTGCCCTGGGCTGGTATGTATAGCCCTTTCAGGGCATTTGATCCGCGTCATTCCGGATGAAAAAGGTCTGCAATGCGCCAACCAACACAACTGGAGAATCTGAAGTACGCTTTTGCCGGATGAACCTCGTTTCCTTGCAGCAATTAATTCCCGACAATAATTTTCTCCAAGATAACCTTATGGGAACCATACTTATTAAATGAGGTGACAGCAGTGATCAACCAAACAGGTTTGCTTGCGCTGTTTATTGATGTATAAGTCAAAGTAGCATTAACGGTATAGCTTCAGGCCCTCGCCTGAAGCCTTTGTGCCGAATTCATAGATATCATCTCCGGTTGGGGTCTCACTGACGACATACTTGATCCAGACGATTTCCGGCGCGGACTGCAATAGTTTTTCAATTACCTCGTTAGCAGCATCGAAATCAAATGAGGCAACCAGAGGAAAAACCTGGTTAGTGATTGCTTTGCTTAATGTCCCGTAGAAAGTTAAATAAAGTTCAGAAAGGACTGCTTGAGAATTTTTTTCAGCTTTTGTTAAGTCATCTTGAATCGTTACAAAACCATTACCGAGAACAGATAAAATTTTCTGGTTGTTTTCTTGCTGCTTTGCAAGAATAGAGGATACCAGCGCGTCATTATTCCTGACGACCCCTTTATTGATAAGGATCGACATAATAATAAATGAAACCAGAAGTATTGATGAGATGGCCAGGATCATTTTTTTTTGGATTCCCATATACCACTATCTCCTTATTTTTAATAAACCTTGTACAAATAACCCACTTTTTTGGAATTATATATCTTTCTCGTTTAATTTAAGTGTGTTACGATTTATAAAGGGTGCGTTATGGCACTATACTTATGGATTATCCTCATAAACTAATGAAAATATAGACTTTTAAATACATCATTAACATAAAAAATTCCATCATTTTTAAATGGTACGAGATTGTATTGCGAATGGTGGAGTGTCATACAAATATTCTGATTACAGTTCCCAAGAGCAACAATACCTTCCGTTTCCGGCTGATTCAGGCCGGAAATGGAAGGTAGGATACCCAGTTGGGTGAGTTGATTTAAATGTTGATGCTTTTTACCAAGAGTATGAAAGTGGGTCTATTTTTCCACGTCTCATCAACTCGATTGAAAATTTAAGCTTTTCCGGGTTAAAGGCAATCATGCTTGGCGCTCCGAATGCATCCTGGCCGGCAATTGCGGCAGCAGCAATCTTCCGGCTGTTTTCTTCGGAAACTGAGTTTGAGACTGTGAGAACATTATCCGGGTTTTTTGCCAGCGATATTTCCGGGATTTCATACATTTCAAAGCCTGGAAATTTTCCTTTATTTGCTTGCCACCACCAGTTTTTTACAACCCCGGCTTTTGCCTTGCCCGCTTTTACAGCAGCACAGGCTGCCGAATGATTCCTGGTGGCAATATTTGCCTTGCCGGCAGTTGCTGCCTTGGCACTGGATTCCCCCGAGGATGCCCCCTTGGCAAAAGCGATCATTTCCGGCGTGTTTTTCAAAATTTCCTTGGGATCCCGGCCGGATGGGTAAACCATTACGCCGGAATAAAATTCTTTACCGTTAACATTTTGAACCAGTGGTTTTCCCAGCCCGCGTGCCTGTAATATAGCCTGGACGAAGGAGCCCACATAGACAATGTTCTGTCGTTCTGATTCAAATGCGGACAGGATATCCGGATAACTGCCGGCGATTCTGGGCTTGATTGCAAGCCCGGAATGCGTTGCAAGCGCATTGGTTATGGCCTTTGCCTGGGGTGCTTTATTCTTCCAGCCAGGTGGAAACCAGCAGGTCAAGGCATCTGCAC
>CAYWJL010000266.1:0-3861 GCA_964458145.1 uncultured Desulfovibrionales bacterium
GGGTGCAGACGCCTTGGGAGTCGATTTTGCTGGTGCCGGTTTGGCAGCAGGTTCGCTCGCCTCTTTGGCCGCCGCTGTTTTGGGAGCTGCGGTTGTGGCTGCGGGTTTGGGCGCTTCTTTTTTGGCGGTTGCGGGTTTGGCCGGAGTTTCAGGGGCTTTTTCAGCCTTGGGTGCGGCCGGTTTGGTAGTGGGGGCCTTGGCGGTTTCCTGGATGGCGGTATCTTTGCTTTTTTCAGCAGGGGCCGGGGCGGGTTTTTTGACTTCGACCTCGGAGGGAGCCTTGGTCTGGGGGAGGTTTGCGGAGATGGAGATGTCCGACTCCTCCGTGGTTCCGGCCGTGTTCCAGGAGAGTTCCATGGAGAATTTTTCCTTGTCTCCCTTTTTCTTGGCCTCGATTTCGATGTTTACGAAAGGGGCCGGGGTCAGGACCACGTTGTTTTCTCCCTGTTCCACGACAATGGTGCCTTTCTTGAAACTTGCCACCAGGTCTTCGAGATAGGAGATGGCTGCCTCGAATTCTCTGGTCTGTTCCAGAGCGACTTTTTTCTTTTCCATATGTACCTCCATGTAGTTGGACTGCATTGTGATGATTTGGTTCAGCACAGGGACAGCAGCGCCCCCGCGAACAAGTCGGGGTCGACATGCTTTCCGTTGTTGGTGCCTACAAGTGGCGTGTCGATGATGCCGATGCCCTGGCGTGCCAGGAGATCGCGGTCTGGCAGGCCTGTGTACGTGCCGTTTTTGCTGTCGATAATCACGAAATCCAGAACGTCCGACGGTTCTATGTGTTTCGGATCGTCCTGGCGGGCATAACGGATCAACCTCTGGATCTGTTCCGTGATGTCCAGTCCCAGAGTTTCCAGATCCGGGCATGGGTTGGGAACATAGACCTTGGGACAGGCATTGGCGGCCACGGTCTTTCCTACACCGGCCGGAAGCAGATTGGCAACGAGACTGGAGTAGAAACTGCCGATAGGATAACAGATAAGCTCGGCCTGGTCGATACACGCGGTGATCTTTGTTCTGATTGCAGGTCTGAACGGGGTTGTCTCGTCTTCCGACGGGACCAGCCAGATGTCCTCGATGGGGGAGGTGATCGGTCCGGTTTCCTTGCCCGTGAATCGATGCTGGCACACGATTTCTCGGCCATCTTCCAGTTTCACGGCCAGCTCGGCGCTGGTGGAGGTTACCGGTCGCACCTTCCCCAATACCCTGACCAGCTTGGAAAAGATGTAGATGACCGGATCGAGATGCCTCCGGTTGGTCAGATATCCGGCCGTGAGCACGAGGTTGCCCATGCTCGCCCCGCGCAGATCAAAGGACTCGGGCATGAGGTCTTCGAATTGATGGATATGGGTGCGGATGATTTTGCGCATGGGGTCCGGAATGGCTCGGATCATGGGATGCTCGCCCCCGGCCATCAAGGAGATGATGGCGCGGAGTTCGTCTTGATCCGCCTCCCTGGACAGTCTGTGGGCAAAGAGCTCGAATATCTCGGGGTTGCCCTGGATACTCGTATCGGCCAGGGCCATGAGGCGATTGCGTATGTCACCCACGGCGAGCATGCCGAAAGCTTTTCGGATTGTGGCCGAACTTCCTCCGGAATCGAACGGGGTGATGATGTGGATGGAGTTGTGGGTATATCTGGTCAGCGCATGTGAAACCTCGCGCAGGGCCGAGCCTCCGCTGAAAAACAGCACCTTGGGGCCAAGGGCGGGATAGTGCTTGAACCGCTCCAGAACGATGGGAGACGGGATGGTCGCTTCACGGGTCAGACGGATGCGCATGGGGGAAGTTGTAAGGGTTAAGGGTTAAGGGGAAGGAAAGTGCGCAGTGCACAGTGCGCAGTGCGCAGGGGGAAATCGTGCTGAAAATGGGAGAGGGGTGGGCGTCTTCGGGATGTATGCTCTGGATGCTGTGTTCTGCACACTATGACTCTGTCCTCTCCTGTGCCCTGCGTACTGCGCCCTGTGCCCTGCGCACTGCGCACTTATTTTTTTTATGCCGCCGACACCACGCGGCCGGATTCGAGGAAGGCCATGCAGGCTCGGGCGGCTTTTTCGAAATCCACACCGCCGGAGATTTCGATGACGGTGCAGCCTCTGAGGCAGTTGAGGTAGTCCTCGATGCCGGGTTCTCCCTGGTCGTGCAGGGGGAGGTAGAAGAGGCCTCGGGATTTCATGAATGCGGGGAGGAGGTCCTGACGCTCCATGAGTTTGACCGTGGAGATTCTGGTGGGCTCGTTGTTGCGCTGCCAGTTGAGGATGACCACGGCGTCGAGAGGGGCCTCGAGGATGAATTTGCCCGGGCCGTAGCACTCGTCGATGAGGGCGTCGTATTTGTATTCCAGGTTCCAGAGTTCATCGATGTTCATCTCCCTGAATCGTTTCTTGTCCTCGTGGCTCACGATCCCGGCCAGGCTCGGGTTGTTCAGGGCGGTTCCGGGATTGATGCGGGGGTGTTTGGCCACTCCGTAAAAACGAGGTCCCTGGCACATGTTCTCGAGAATGACCCGGTCGTTGCTCACAAAGTCGGTCCCGAGGTTCATGATGTGCAGGGCCAGGGTGGATTTGCCCATGCCGGAAAATCCGGCCATGGCCATACCCCTGTCCTGGGTTCGCACCCCGGCGGCGTGTCCCAGGAGACAGCCCTGCTGGAGTTTGTACTCGATGAACCTGTTGTTGATGAAATTGATGACCTGATTGGGGTTGGCCTCACAGGGGCCGATGGCCAGATGCTCGTTTTTGGTGAAGATGAAGTGCATGCCGGTGAGCCGTTTGCGCACGATGCGTCCGTCTTCCAGGTCGACCCATTCTTCCTTGATCTTGGTCTTGCCGGGATCGGGCTCCTTGACCGAGAACTCCAGCCCGAGGTCAGGTGCTGCGGCCTCGTGCACGGTGATCTGGATATCTGTCGGCCGTCCATGCACCACGAATTCCCGGAAATAATCCTGGAGTTCATGGGTGAGTTTGAAACTGTTGGTGGTCACGTTGATGACCAGCCCGCCGAGTTCCACGGCCAACGATGTGTTCACGGGGTGTTTTTTGCGGAAATCACGGATAAGCTCGCTGCATGTCGTGGTTGTATCGCTCATTGGCCAATCTCCTTGATCACGTAATCGGTGTACAGTGCTGCGGGATCGTGGTTGCTGGTTTCCTGGATGCCCCTGAATCCGCCAAAGGCCGAGACCTCGAACACATAAGGACCCTGATCGGTCATGGCCACGTCCACACAGGTGAAATCGAGCCCGAACAGGGACTGGGCCTTGTGGGCCAGGTCGATGATCTCCTTGGGAGGATCGAAGGATGCGTACTTGCCGCCGTTGACCGTTGTGGTGTTCCACGCGTCCGTGGTCTTGCACCGGGCATACGTGGTCAGGTATTCGCCACCCAGAAAGGCGATGCCCAGATCCTTGCCGTTCAGGTCGATGGCCTTCTGGATGTACATGATGGTATATTCCCGGTGGTATTCTTCGAGGATGGGTCGGATGTCCTGATCCGCATGGAGCAGGCACATGCCGCGGGCCTTGGAAGTATACAGGGGCTTCAAAACGGCCGTGCCGTATTCCCGGATCACGTCCACGGCATGGTCCACGTTTTCGGTGATCGTTGTCGGGGGCATGGGAATGTTGCCGGTCTGCAGGGTGATGGTGCAGGTCAGCCTGTCCAGAACCCGCAGGATCTTGAGCGGGTTGGAGTAGATCGGCAGCCCACGTTCATTGAGCAACCTGAGTACCCCCAGCCTGTCCAGAAGATCCGGAGAATACCTGGCCCCGATTTTCTTGATCATGATGGCGTCGAAGGTGGACAGGTCATGATCTTTGAAGAAACAGCGTCCCGACGGCAGGTCCAGGCGGACCTT
>CAYWJL010000267.1:0-3857 GCA_964458145.1 uncultured Desulfovibrionales bacterium
AAAGAAGCGCCCAAACCCGCAGCCACAACCGCAGCTCCCAAAACACCGGCGGCCAAAGAAACGCCCAAGCCGGGCCCCAAACCCACAGCCGCTAAACCGGCAACCTCAAAGACCGGGAACAAATAGTCACAACCACCCATTGTCCACGATGCTCAAAACAAAAACGAGCTGCGAAACATAGTTCCGCAGCTCGTTTTTGCTTGTGTAATGTTGAATTCTTCAGTTCATTCAATGATCATCATCAACTAATCACGGGCATAGGCGATGTCATCCTGCATGTCCTGTCGGCTATAGTGACGAGGAATTCCTCGGCGTCCAAGCAGAATACCGAACTCGATACGATTCAGCGATGTGAGTTCACGGGCTTTCCCAAAAGATAAAATCCCCCGGGCATACAATGCCACGGCCAACTCTGTCTTCAGAGAAGCTTCCTGTTCATTGGCAGGTAACCGCATGGCGTGCGCAACCTGATCCGGAATTTCCAACACAACACTCATCGATTTATCCTCCTCTGCCTTTCAGAAACGCATTCCACAGAAAGCCACATCATTGTCTGCCCTATGGATGCTCATTTGTCAGATTCGTAAATCCCTAACCCCGGTATGTCCAGGTAATCAAGAAATTTTGTAACCAGTTTCCGCCCACCCATCGGGTGCATATTCACATAAAAAGGGCGATGTTTTCACACCGCCCCTTTTTGATTCCGTTGCGCAAACATCTTGGTTTACTTCTCCCCACCCGGAAGGATGAGATTGAGGGCAACGCCGAGGATACCGGCCAGGCCGATGCCTCGGATGGTGAACTGGCCGGCGGAAAAGGCCATGCCGCCGACACCGAAGATGACGATCAGGGCGACGATGGCCAGGTTTCTGGCCTTCATGAGGTCGATCTGGGCCTTGACCAGGTTGTTGATGCCGACGACCATGATCGTGCCGAAAAGAAGGATCATGATGCCGCCCATGACCGGGACCGGGATGCTGTGGAGGAAGGCACCGACCTTGCCCACAAAGGACAGGGCAATGGCCAGGATGGCCGCCCAGGTCATGATGGCCGGGTTGAACACCTTGACCAGGGCCACGGCACCGGTGACTTCGGAGTAGGTGGTGTTAGGGGGGCCGCCCAGAAACGAGGCCAGGGAGGTGGCCAGTCCGTCACCGAGCATGGTCCGGTTCACGCCGGGTTCCTTGAGATAGTTTTTTCCGGTGATGGAACTGATGGCGATGATGTCGCCGAAATGCTCGATGGCCGGGGCGATGGCCACAGGTACGATGAACAAAATGGCCTGCCAGTTGAATTCGGGAAAGGTGAAATCGGGCACTGCGAACCACGGGGCCTTGGCCACTTCGGTGAAATCCACGATCCCAAAAATGAGAGAAGCCACATACCCTACAACAATGGCGCACAAAATGGGGATAAGCCGGAAGATGCCCTTGCCGAAAACCGAGGCGATCACCGTGGTGGCCAGGGAGATCATGGATATGATCAGTGCCGTCTTTTCCGGCACCAGGACAACGGCGCCGTCACCCGTCTTGCCCATGGCCATGTGCACGGCAACGGGAGCGAGAACCAGCCCGATGACCATGATAACCGGGCCCGTGACCACTGCGGGCAGCAGTCGTTCGACGGCTGCGGTTCCCCGCCAGGAAATGAACAGACTGAGTATGACATAGAAAACACCGGCAGCGGCCAGCCCGCACATGGTCGAGGGAATGCCCCAGGTCTGTACCCCATAAATGATGGGAGCGATGAACGCGAAGGACGATGCCAGAAAAATGGGCACGCTGTGCCTGGTGACCAGCTGGAACACCAGGGTACCAAGCCCTGCCGTGCACAGGGCCACATTGGGGTTGAGGCCTGTCAGCAGGGGAACCAGAACCAGGGCCCCGAAAGCCACAAACAGCATCTGCCCGCCCAGCAGACAGTCCTTGACCCGAAAGTCATAATCCGTAGAAAGCTTTTCAGCCATCGCTACCTCCATTTCTATCCCGTTCTTGGGGATCTACAGGTATGTTACAGGGAAACCAGGTTACCAATCATACCGCGCTTCGGTTATTGGGGCCTCATCCGCAAACAGCAAAAAAAATAGGCCCATAGGCCTATTTGGTTCCAAAAATCTTGTCTCCGGCATCGCCGAGACCAGGGATGATGTAGCCGTTTTCATTGAGATGATCGTCCACAGCGGCAACATACACGTCCACATCGGGGTGAGCTTTTTTGAGATTCTCGAGACCTTCGGGAGCGGCCACGAGAAAGATGCCCTTGATGGTCTTGCAGCCGGCCTTTTTGAGCAAATCGATGGTCGCGATGAGGGTTCCGCCCGTTGCCAGCATGGGATCGAGGATCAGGGCGATACGGTGTTTGATATCCTTGGCCAGTTTGACATAGTATTCAACCGGCTGGAGTGTTTCCTCATTGCGGTAGAAACCCACCACACTCACCTTGGCAGCGGGAATGAGGTCCAGAACGCCGTCCTGCATACCCAGGCCCGCACGGAGGATGGGAACCACCGTAATCTTCTTTCCCTTGATGGATTCAACCTCGACAGGTCCGGCCCATCCCTTGATGGTCTTGGTCTCCATCTCCAAGTCTTTGGTGGCCTCATAAGTCAAAAGACGAGCGATTTCAGAAGCCAACGCCCTGAAATTTTTGGTGGTCACATCGTCTCTGCGAATGATCCCAAGCTTGTGTCTGACAAGAGGGTGATCAGCGACATGTACGGGCATATATTCCTCCTTGGAGCAGGTGGTAAAAAAAAGAAAAAACAGTGGTCAAAAACTGGAGAATCTATACGTGAACGAGGAAATGAGTCAAGAATTCTTGTCGGCCGATTTTTGCGCCCCGGCCTCGTCAAACTCGACCCCGGCCGCCGCTCCCAGCAGGGTCCACAACCGGTCGCGGTTCATGCCGGTCTTGCTGGATACGCACATGGGTGGCTTGGCCAGATCGAGGAGTTCCTGCCATTTTTTCTGGATCTTGGCTCGGTCCCGCTGCTTGCACTTGTCCGCCTTGGTCAGCACAGGGATGAGTCCCACCCCCATGGCAGAGACATACCGGGCCAGTTCGATATCCAGAACCTGGGGGGTCAACCGGCAATCGAACAGGGAGACCACCGACCGAAGATAGGGGTTCTTTTCCATATACGCCTGGATGAGCAGCCGCCATTTTTCCCGTTCCTTTTTGGAACAACGGGCGTAGCCATAGCCGGGCAAATCGACCAGATAAAAATCTCCGGGGGTGACCTGGTAGAAGTTGAGACTTCGGGTCTTGCCGGGAGACGAGCTGATCTTGGCCAGCTTCCGACGCCCTGCCAGACAGTTGATCAACGATGATTTCCCCACATTGGACCGCCCGGCCATGGCCACCTGCGGCCGGGGCAGGACCGAGAGCTGGTCCATTGTGTAGATGGTGGATTCGAGCGTAAGTTGGGGCATGATAATTCCTGGGCAAAAAATTGAGTACTGCCGGGTTCCGAGACACCGACAAGAAACTTGACGTACGTCTCGGAGGTCGGGCAAGGGGGGGATGATGTTTCAGGATACAGGATATATGATATAGGATCACAACAAAAACCAACCTGCGCTCTGCGTACTGCCCACTGCGCACTTCGTGCACTGCCTACTGTGTCCCGCGCACTTCATCAACCCTTGATCGAGCCCCTCCGGCGGGCGAATCCGACGTGTTCAACGCAACCCCACGAGGCTATCATGAAACGGATCATCGTTCTTGCTTTCTGTCTTCTCATCGCTGCCTGTACGCCCAAACCGATTTCTCAAAGCCATTTCATGCAGGGAAAATCTGCCCACCCCATCATCAAATCAGCCAAGGTCGAGGTTTCCCTCACCCGGTTCGAGGTAAAA
>CAYWJL010000268.1:0-1785 GCA_964458145.1 uncultured Desulfovibrionales bacterium
ATGATCAGCGCCAGGAAGACGGCGGGGCTCTGGTCTATGACAGTCTTCCTCTGGAAGCACCGTTGGAGATTCTGGGGGAACCGGTCATGGAGCTGGACCTGGAGTCGAATCGGCCCGTGGCCATGCTTGCCGTCAGACTTTCGGACATCAGACCTGATCAGCAAACGACCAGGATCACCTACGGATTGCTCAATCTCACCCATCGCAATGGTTCGGAACACCCCTCTCCCTTGATTCCGGGAAAGCGCTACCGGGTAAGCATCCACCTCAACCACATTGCCCACAGCTTTCCTGCGGGCCACAGGATGCGCGTCGCCATCTCCACATCCTACTGGCCCCTTGCCTGGCCCGCACCCCAACCGGCTCAGATCATCGTCCATACGGGGACCAGCGGCATTCTCCTTCCGGTGTATCAGGACACCGGTACCGAGAGCAATGCGCTCCGTGACTTGGGCGCACCCGAGGCTGCCCCGCCCGTGCGCATGGAGATACTCCGCCCGGAAGAACACAATTGGCGAGTCTTGAGAGACCTGGCTGCCGATGTCTCCACGTTGAAAGTCATCAACGACAACGGGATCAAGGGAATCCGGGAAATCGGCCTGGAATTGGGACGAAGTTCCAGGGAGTGGTATACGTATACTGGAGATGATTTCAATTCCGTCATCGGCAGAACCGAATGTGAGCGCAGCTTCCGCCGCAAGGACTGGGCCGTACGCACAAAGACCCGCACCGTACTCACTTCGACCCCCACGGATTTCCACATCCGGGCCGAACTCGATGCCTATGAAGATGACGCCCGGGTCTTTTCGGAGAATTGGATCACCAGTATTCCCAGGGATTTGGTTTGAGGAAGGAAGGGCGGTTTTAAGTTGTACGTTTTTGGTTTTAGGATCAAGGACAGGGGGCGGGAGAAACGGAGACGGGAGAAACGGAGACAGGAGAAACGGAGACAGGGGGTAATCTGTTGTAGAGACAAGGCATGCCTTGTCTCTGTGGCAGCGGGGATGCAATTATCGAGGGGGTGTATCCTTGCAAATTCTCCAGCTGGTAGAAGATTTGCCGGGTTGTGCACATCATTTATGAATGTTCCCGGATGAAAGCCCATTGGGATTATTTTCGCGTTGAGACTGGTCGGCGATCAGGGATGTAAGTTCGCACAGACTTATGACTTCGGTTGTCTCGTTGAGGGGATATCGATCCTTTCCCGGGTAGGCCACGAACGAGCGGTCGGGACGTACTTCTTCGCAAGCATGGTAGAATCCGCGTTCAAGGCTCGGGGTGAGGCTGTTTTTCATTTCAATGGCCCAGCGTTCTCCATTGGGGAACTGGAGAATCAGGTCTATTTCCGCACCGGCGGCGGTACGGTAGAAGGTCGCGCTGGTGCGGGGATGGGATACGGCCAGAAGATTTTCAATAACCAGGCCTTCCCAGCTTGCTCCGATAACAGGATGGCCGGCCAGGTCATTGTAGGTTTCGATGCCGAGCAAGGCATGAAGGAGGCCGGAATCACGGACATAGATCCTGGGGGCCTTGACCAACCGTTTCTTGGTATTTGCATGCGAGGGCGTCAGTCGTCTCACCAGGAGCAGATCCACGAGCAGGTCTATATATCGTGTCACCGTCTGAGCGCTGACAGCCAGGCTGCTTGCCAGACGGGATGCATTGAGCAGGGACCCTTGTCCATGGGCCAGCATGGTCCAGAGACGCTGGAGGGTTTCCGCAGGCAGTCGCGGGCCGAACAGGGGGACGTCTCGTTCCAGGTAGGTTCGAATGAAGTCCTGCCGC
>CAYWJL010000268.1:1821-3853 GCA_964458145.1 uncultured Desulfovibrionales bacterium
AGGCCTTTTTGAGCTATTATTATAATCTATCTCAGGCTGTTATCTTTGTCCGACCCCGATAAGCCATTAATGGATGCCGAGCCGAGAAGGAGAAATCGGCCATACCGTTTCCCCTGTCGTCTTCCCTGGTCAATGATGCCTCGCAGAACAGGAAACAGATCGGGAACTCGGTGAATCTCGTCGAGAATGACCAGCTCGTTTTCGTAGTGACTGAGAAAAAGTTCCGGCTCGCTGAGTTTGTGTCTGTCAGCCGGATTTTCGAGATCAAGATACAGACAGGAGCGTTGTTTCTTGATCATGAAGGCAAGGGTCGTCTTGCCCACCTGCCTGGGGCCGATAAGCGCGACTGCTGCTTGGCGCCTCAGGGTTGATTCAACGGTAGGGAGGATGTGTCGGTTAATCATCCTTGTAACTTATCCAATTCGTGGATGATTTGCAAGGTTATTTCGGCCCAGGCTCCTGTTTGGGTTTCGGGTGCCTGCTTGGGTTGAGTGATGTGCCAAACATGGTTGGGAAGAAAATATCGGTTCGCTCTTGGCATGATAGGGCCTGGAAGTGAATTGCCTTAGATGGACGATTTTGGGGGTAAAAAAGTGGTTTTAAGACCAAAAACAGGCCTTTTTGAGCTATTATTATAAGCTATCTCAGGCTGTTATCTTGGTCCGACCCCGATAAGACCCGATAAGACACTGATAACGCATGGGGTATTATGGACGACATTTCTCTTTCAGTTCAGGACGCGGATGTGCGAAGTCCGGTGCCGCGTCGCTGGGTCGCTTTCATTGTGTGTGC
Source organism: uncultured Desulfovibrionales bacterium (assembly GCA_964458145.1). GTDB lineage: Bacteria > Desulfobacterota > Desulfovibrionia > Desulfovibrionales > Desulfomicrobiaceae > Desulfoplanes. Next base: position 2,614 of record CAYWJL010000268.1, read on the forward strand.
GCTCATTTATCTGCTTGTGTACTTTCACCGGCAGGCTCCTGCAGTGCTTGCGCTGGATCTGATGCGGGATCTTAAGCTGCATGGAGGATTGCTTGGTCTTTTAGGCGCGGCCTACTTTTATCCATACGCGCTGTTGCAACTTGTAGCAGGTCCCATCACGGTACGGCTCGGACCACGCACAACCCTGTGCCTTTTTTTCGGGCTCGCCGGGCTTGGAGCCATGGCCTTTGCCTTTGCCGAAAATCTGCAGACGGCAATGGGATGCCGGATGCTGGTTGGCATGGGCGCGGCACTGGTGCTGATACCCGTGCTGGAGATCGTGGCCTCCCGTTTCAGGCGTGAGGCGTTCACCACCATGGTGGGGCTGCTCATCGGCGTGGCAGGACTGGGCGTGTTCGCAGGCTCAGGCCCCTTGAGCTATCTTGACCATGTGATCGGCTGGCGCGGCAGTTTTTTTGTGGTGGGCGGGTTTTCACTGGTGCTTACCGGGTGCGCCTGGTGTATCCTGAAACCATCGCAGGCTGCACCATTCACATCGAAACCGCGCGAGACACCCAAAAAACGCGGTATGTCCCTGCGCGTCCTGGCGACCTCGGGTTTCTGGCCGCCCGTGCTTTGGGCCTTTCTGGCGCTGGGCGTGTTCATTTCTTTTGGCGGGCTGTGGGGTGGCCCCTGGCTCATGCATGTGCACGGGCTTGATACCATTGAGACGGGACACGTCCTGTCCATGCTCGCGCTGGGCATGATCACAGGTGGTCCGTTTCTGGGATTTCTCTCGGAACGAGTTTTCAAATCCCGCAAAAAGACATTGGTGCTGGCCGCGTTGCTTCTGGTGGCCCTGACCGCGAAAACAGCTTTTGACCAAACCATGACCTTTCCTGAGCTGTGCGTCTGGTTCGGGCTTCTGGGCCTTTGCACCATGGCGGCAGCGCCCCTGTCCCTGACCCTTGTGCGCAATGGTTTTCCGGATGAATTCGCTCCCACAGCAACAGGATTGGCTAATTTCTTTTTTCTGGCCGGTGGCGCGCTTATGCAGCAACTCGGGGGCTGGCTGCTCAACATCCGGGGCGTTACAGCCGATGCCGGAATGGCCTCGCATTACGAACCGCTTTTTCTCGTCTACTTCATGTGTGCGCTGGCCGCACTTGGTGCTGCGCTGGCTGCACGGGAGGTGTGAGCCGGTTAAACCACAAACCATTTTGCCAGTCGTTGTTTTTGAGGGTCCCGCTATATCAAGTCC
>CAYWJL010000269.1:0-3477 GCA_964458145.1 uncultured Desulfovibrionales bacterium
AGACCTGCGTGGTCGAATACGAGCCGGATACCGTCCTGCGCGACAGTGAGCAGCTCTTTGCATCCAAGTACAGGCGGGTACTTCCCTCCGAGGAGGAGCTGGCAAGAGAACTGGAAGCGAGGCATGTGTTGGAGGTAAAGGTGGAAGGAGGGGAGGAGTGAAAGGGAGCTGGTTTTCAGGACGAAGTGGTGGATGTCCGGTCGCGTGGGATTATGGAAGCCTCGGCTCTCTACGAGCCGTCCTTCAGCAGCATCCATTCAGGAGGTCCGGAACAGCTTTTTTCCGGCAGGGAAAATGTGATCAACGGGATTTTTGAAAAACTGGAGGTGGCCGGTGCAGGGCTGATCGGACAGGTAGGGTGAAGAGACCCGCGTTCAGGGAGACGAGAAAGGCGTACAGCACGGATGCAGAATTTCCGAAGTCACCGATCCGGAATCGTTTCAACCGCACAAGCAGGTTGCCCGGCAAGGTGGGGAAGTCGCCCGCACGATTTGAGCTGGAGGCCAGAACCGGGAAAAAGGTTGGTTCTCCCTTGAATGCCAAAGATGCTACCATGATGCATCTGCCTGATCATGGTCAGGAGGACAGCCATGAGTACTAATGTCTAGCCGGTCCTGTTCTGCGGTCATTATCGTGGTCCGACCCGGATAAGGGACGAGAGGCCGGTGAGTGTTATTCCTCTGTCTGATTGCGAGCTACAATCTCTCGGTTCATCTCAGCATCCAAAAGGGCGAGCTTGTCATAGATTATTTTTGTCTCAGGGGCATCGTAATCAATACCACTCAAGCGCATTATCTTGCGCAACAACGCAATATTCTTGCCCTGTTTTTTCAGTTCGGCAACCGAATCCGTCTTTTTTGCTCGCAATGCAATGTTCGGAACGATTTTTTGTGCGATCAGGAGTACCTGTCCCCTGATGATCTTGCCCGCTTGATCAATTCCGGCGTAAAGTTGGGCGCCCGCCGGATCCTCATGCAGGACAGGTATTTTTTCCAGTTCGATTCGCAATTTTCTGAATTCCTCGGCAAACCGACTCCACTCAAGGATATTTCTGCTTTTTTTCGTTTCTGCAAACAATTCGTTGATTCTTTTCTGATATACTTCGTATGTTTTTTTATCGATTCTGTGTTTTTCAAGCTTCTTGGCTTGTATGAACTTTTTTATCAAGTGTTCGACCCTGTCATAATTGGCATGCAGTTGTTCGATGTTGCGGTCGTTCTCATTAATGTACCGAGTGTCGATTTTTCTTCGGTCGCGCTCAAGGCGGGTTAGCATTTCTTCGACTTCCTGAATAGTTTTGGCTTCTCCAATTTCTTTTACCAGCGTTTCTGTTTTTCCGATAAAATATTCATATGCTGATCTATCGAGAGGTATTTTTTCCTCATCCCCCAACCAAAAGGCCTCTGCTTGATAGAGCCCGGTGACAAAGCTACACCAAAAAAACACAAATAACGAAGCAATAAATCGTTGCAAGGTTCACCTCTTTGAAAGAAACATAGAATATGTACAGCATATCCCGGTCTATGCAGAAAAGTTTGTTTTAGCTTGCATTCAGTGGCTCGAGAAAACGGACTGGTCCATGAGCATGCGCGCATAAATGTCTAATGCGGCCAAGCCGTATTTTTAGGTTTTAAGTTCAAGCGGTTATAGAATTTTCTTGTTTTTTATAACAGAACCTTTTGAGTAAGGTAGTAAGGCATGCATATGCTCGCAACCCATATAGGGACCCGCCCGGATTGCAGCCTCCCGGGAGGGTCTGCAAAAACCATTCTTTGGAATCCAGGGTTTGGAATACTCATTTTTGCAACGGAGCGTCTAAGAATTGTGTCTGCAGATCGAGCCTGAATAATTGTATCTTCAACTGTCTTTGCCGGGAATTCCTGCCGGAATATGGATCAGTCTGAAGCGTCTTCCTTCTTTGCCCTGATACCCCCATTCCCGTCCTTCCAAACGGTAATCCTTGGGGGCATCTTGCCATGGGTAGATTTTTTGCTCAGGCAGACAAGACGCAAACCGTTTATATCGTAAGCCGAATCGGGGTTCATCCCCGTGCGCGATGCAGGGCGTAAATCCGCAGGGTACGACCGGAAGCAAGCCCCTCGAATCACACGTTTAGAACCCGATTCCGGACCGAAAGGGTTTTTCGCTGCACCGCTACCTTTATATGAGGAAGCGTACCAGTCTCCGCACCATTCCTGGACATTGCCCGACATATCGTAGAGCCCGAGTTCATTGGCCTCTTTTCCTCCGACATGCCCGCGTCCGTGGCGTCCGCCGCGCGCCGCATATTCCCATTGGGCCTCAGTGGGAAATGCGTAACGGGCATCAGTCGAACGGATGTTCAGTTCGTCGATGAAGGCCAGGCAATCAAACCAGTTCACGTTTTCCACAGGCCTCGAGTCGGATCGGATTCGTGAGGGATTCTCCCCCATTATTTTTTTCCATGCCTTCTGAGTCGTTTCGTACCTGCTCATCCAGAAGCCGTCCACGCAGACCTGGTGCACCGGACCTTCGTCTATCCAGCGTCCATGCTCGTCGGCCGGGGAGCCCATCTGAAAGCATCCTCCTTCTATCCAGACAAAGGTCATCCCGGTCAGGGGATCACGCCATTCCCGGCGATCTTTTGACTGCAGCTCGAAGTCCACGTGCACCTCTTCCCCTGCTCGAATCTGGACGGCACATTTTTGAGGGATGAATCCGTCCGCACTAAGAAGCAGATCGTATCGTCCCGGTTCAAGCTCTTTACCCGGGCTGTAGGGCTGGTCGTGGTTCAGAATCCGGACGTAAGCGTCGGTCGGGTACCCGCTCGCATACAGTCGGCCGACCGAGGGAGGGGATTCATCCTGAATCCGAACAGCAGATGGGCTGTTCGGGCCCGCAAAAATATCGGTGGAACAGAGCTGAGTGACAATGCCCGCGCAGAGGATCAGTACGAGCCGAAAGGTCATGGTCCGGTGCCGCATGGGCTACCTCCTCTGAATGATGAGATGTTTTTTTGAAGTCGTGCTTCATGCCATGATGCCCGGAAGAAATCCAGTGGATTGTTGGATTGTATTGCCTTACACTGACGGATCGCTATATCAATATTACCGCCCTGTATCGCAAATTCGATGAAATCCGCATCCCTGTGGTTGTCGGGGTTGTGGCGGCCCTGATTTTTGGCCTTGGCGATATGCTCGCTTTCTACGGTATCAAGGATAACCTCATTTCCACGTTTGCCACATCGCTACCCTTGGGAAATCAGGGGCTTGGGTGGATGCTTCCCTCTTTCGCGCTGATCGCCCTGGTTTACCTGGGGCTTCGTGCTTTTCCCCGGGTGGCTCCGGAATCATGAAGGAGCCGATGGAAGCCCGGTCCGCAAGCGGGCAAAGGTGGTTGGCGTCTGCCGGCCTGTCTGGTCTCCAGCTTCGGGGGGCCATCTTATAGCTCGCATCGAATTGCTGAAGAAAATATGTAAAAATACATCTGTACGGTGAA
>CAYWJL010000269.1:3487-3839 GCA_964458145.1 uncultured Desulfovibrionales bacterium
CGGGCAAAGGTGGTTGGCGTCTGTCGGGAGGGTGGAAATTGCGCGTCGCTGATCATGGTTCTGGTCAGCGAGTTCCGGTTTCTGGGTAGCCGGTGCAGGCCTGATCGGACAGGCATGGTGAAGAGAGGGGGTTGTGGCAGGATCGGTTTATAGAAATATCGTAGGGGCTGGCCTGTGTGCCCGCCCCTGTTGTTTCCATCGACCATTGAATGGGATGGATGCAGTCGCTGACCGGCCGGAACAGGCATCAGGGACTGGCGGGCTGTGCATATAAACTCAGTCGGAAACTACCTGTTGCATCTACAGTGTATAGAGGATTGTTTTTGCAGCCCCCCCGGGGGGCTGCAAAAAC
>CAYWJL010000270.1:0-3839 GCA_964458145.1 uncultured Desulfovibrionales bacterium
ATTCTGCAAGACGTGTTTGCGGGTGAGCAGAAGGGCGGGGCCATTGTGTTCGTGCCCACGCGCAAAAAGGCCGAGCAATATGCCGACTCCCTGGCCGATATGGATTGGCTGTGCGACTACTACCATGCCGGACGAACGCCCGAGGAAAAGCGGTCGGTCCAGGAGAAATTCTTGCGCGGTGATCTCCAGGTCATGGTGGCCACCAACGCCTTCGGCATGGGCGTGGACAAGCCCGATGTCCGGGTGGTCATCCATGCCGCCGTGCCCGGATCCCTTGAAAATTATCTTCAGGAGGCGGGCCGGGCCGGTTGGGACCGTGATCCTGCCTTGTGCTGTCTGCTCTATGACCGGGAGGATCTGGAGACCCAGTTCGAGCGGTGCTGCGCTACCCAGCTTTCCCACAAGGATATCAGGTCCCTGTTCACCGGGTTGAAGCGCATTGCCGGAACACGGCCTGAAAACACGGTGATCATGACCTCCGGGGAACTGCTCGGTTCCCGGGAGCTCGAAGAGGTCACCTTCGACAATCTGGATGCCGGAGAGACCCTGGCCGACACCAAGGTGCGCACGGCACTGTCCTGGCTCGAGCGTACGGAAAAACTCGTCCGCGGGGACAATCATACCCAGGTCGTTCAGGGAACCGTGCTCGTGCCCAACAGGGAGGAGGCCCTGGCAACGATCAATGGGTTGCATCTTTCAGCCTCACGGCGTGAGCTGTGGATCAAACTGGTGGACATTCTGCTGCAGGCCGATCCCAAATCCCTGATCAATACGGATTCGCTTGCCACGGAACTGGGCGAGGACTCGACAAAACTTCTGTCCATTCTCCATGCCATGCGCAAGGCCGGGATTATCGACCATGATCTGAACATGACCTGCTTTGTGCGCAAGGGGATTGCGGATGATTCCCTGAAACGGTTTGCCGGATATGTTGCGTTGGAGGAGGCGGTTCTTCGGTTCATGGAGGAATCCGAGCCCGATGCGGTCAAGCATACCAAGTATATTTTCGCTGTGCGTTCCGTAAGCCAGCAGATCAAGGACAGCGGTATACCGGAGGCCAATCCCCAGACCATCCTCGGGGTGCTCGAACTGCTCATTCAGGAGAAGATGATCCGTTTGTCCCATCAGAACCAGGGCTCCTATGGGGTCATCCTCCGCAAGACCTGGGAAGAGATCAGGACCCATGTGCACGAGCGTGTTCTGGTTGCTAGAGTGGTTCGGCAATGCCTGATGTTCAAGGTGCCCGCCGCAACCAGGGGCAAGGATCTGCTGGGCTCCTTCAAGTCCGGAGACCTGGAAAAGGCACTCCGCAGGGACATGACCACCATGACTATGCCCGATGTTTTTGAGCGGTCTCAGGTTGCCCTGCTCGCTCTGCATCACATGAAAGCCCTCTGCCTGCAAAACGGTCTGGCCGTTATCCGTCCGGCCATGACCCTGACCGTGAAGGAACCCAGTGCAACGTTCACGGCACGTGATTTTTTCTCCCTGGCCCTGTTCTACAAGGAGAAGATCGCCCAGGTGCACATCATGGGCAAATACGCGGAAATGGGGACCTTGAGCGATGGGATCAAACTGGCCCTCATTCTGGTGCGGGACTATTTCGGCAAGGAGCGTGAAGCCTTCATTTCCACGTATTTCAACGGGCACGAGGCAACTCTCGAACTTCCGGTGTCCGAGGAAAAACACGAGGCCATTGTAAGCGGGCTCGACCCGGTTCAGAAAAAGGCGGTGGAGACCAGGGAGGGAAAAAATCTTCTCGTGGTGGCTGGGCCGGGGTCGGGCAAGACCAGGATTATCGTCCACCGCATCGGCTGGCTGGTGAAGGTCAAACGGGTTAGGCCGGATCGTATTCTAGCCCTGGCCTTCAACAGAAACGCCGTGGCCGAACTCAGGCGCAGGCTGGTCGCCTTGCTGGGCAGGTCCGGACGCAGGGTGCGGGTGCAGACCTATCACGGTCTGGCCCTCTCCATAACCGGCCGGTCCCTTATGGGGGCGCAAGCAGGCGAGAACGTGTTTGCCGGGATCATCGAGGAGGCGGTCGCGTATCTGGAGTCTTCCAGGCAGGAAGGTCAGGACATGGTCGGGGACTGGCGGGACAAGGTGCTCGGCCTCGAACATATCCTGGTGGACGAGTACCAGGATATCAACGAGAGCGAATATGCGTTGCTGTCACTGCTGGCCGGCCGCAACGAGGAGGAGCAGGGCAAGCGTCCGACCCTCATGGCCGTGGGGGATGCGGACCAGAATATCTATGCCTTTCAGGGGTCCAATGTCCGGTTCATCCGCATGTTTGAAAGTGACTACAAGGCTGCCCTCGTGTACATGAATCGCAATTACCGGTCCCTTACGCCGATCATCAGGGCGGCCGACAGCCTGATTGCACACAATCATGACCGCATGGACTCGCCGCCGGGTGAGCCGGTTCGGACTGAAGATGCAGAACCCGTTTACATTGTGAGCGTCTCGCCCCAGGAAGCCTTGTCCAAGGCGGTGCTGCTCCGGGCTGAAGAACTCATCCACGAAAACGGCTATGATCCTGAAGAGATCTGCATCCTGTGCCGGACCAACCAGGAGGTCTTCACCCTGATGCGTCAGGCCCGGAACATGGGGCAGACCCTTCAGGTCATCCGGCGCAGAGAAGTTCCGTTCACCCAGATCCGCGAGGTGCGCGAGATTCTGGATATTCTTGTTCGATGCTGCAGAACCGCCTGTTCCGGACATGAAGTCAGGGAGCTCGTGGAGACCCTTGTTCGCGAAACTGATGTTCAGCCCGGTTATCGCCTCTGGCTCTCGTATTTGGAGGCCATGGCCGGGGATTACGAACAGGAGTTCGGAAAGCTCAAACAGCCCGTCCAGGTTTTTGTGGACATTGTCTTTGATCTTGCCCGGGATTTCGGAAGATTCGGGCAGGAAAAGGCGCGGGGCATCCGGGTTACGACCATGCATTCGGCCAAGGGCATGGAATTCCCCGTTGTCCTGCTCATGGGGCACCCTCTGTCCGGCGGTTCCCTGGAAGAGGAACGGCGACTCTATTATGTTGCCATGACCAGGGCAAAGGATCGCCTGGAATGTTTCCACGGCCCGGAGACTCATTGTTTCATCCGCGAGATCCTTGAAGCCGGGGCTGAGCGCGTGATTAATCGTGAAATGAGACTGTCCCTGGCTGAAACGGAAACCCGACTCTGTACGGGCAGACTCTGGGAAATGAAACCCGATGAGCTGGTTTTGTCGTTTCCGGCGTATAAAAACGGCCATCCCGGGACCATACGTACAATCGATGGCCTTGGCCGGAGGAACGGTACCAGCACGTACGCTTTCGAACCCTGCGGGCAGCGATTCCGTATCACGGCAAACGGTGTACCCGTGGCAATGGTGTCGAACAAGGGAGCTCGAAAATTGTCGGGGTATCTGGACAAGGGGTATTGCGTCGAGAAGATAGTCTTCCTGGCCCAGCTTCGGCGGACGCCTTCGGAATACGATCTTGCTAACGATCGGGTGGATGCCGAACGCCACCCATTCTGGCACGTGCCGCTTTTTCAGGTGATTCTGGGCAGGAAGGGGGGGCCGACATAGCGATTTCGTCATGGGCCCCGCCTGAACGAGTCCATTCGTATCTGGCGTCATAGTGTGTTTGTGTATCCGCATTCCTGGAATGCGGATTTTTTTTTGGTTCATCCGGCAAAAGGGTACTTTTTTATCGAAATCTCCTCTGTCGGTGAACCCATTCTTGCGAAAGAACATCTTTCAGTCATCCCGGATATAACGACTACAGGCACAATGTAACTCCCCTCCCGTAGTTCAGGGAGGGGCTGGGGGAGGGTTTCAAACTGCTGGAG
>CAYWJL010000271.1:0-3818 GCA_964458145.1 uncultured Desulfovibrionales bacterium
ACGTGAAACAGACGTCGGCTACACCTAACTACTCGATCTTGAAAATAAAATTGATTCAAGTGAGTTCAAAACAGAGTTCTATCTGCAGGGTCAGAGGATAGGCAAAGAGTCCCGCCGGAGCCATGGGAAAGGGGGCCGCCTTGTCCACAGCATGCAGGGCCGCCTTGTCCAGCGAGGGGGTTCCGCTCCCCCTGACCAGGGTCTTTTTGCGAATGAGACCGTTCTTGCCGACGATGAAGCGCACCACCACACGTCCCTGCTTCCCCAGCGCGTGTGCCGACTCAGGATAGACCTTCAGGGCATCCACCCGCATCCGGAGCAATTCCACATAATCGCTTCTGGTCATAAACCCGGCAGCGGCCGCAGAGGCGCTCAGAGCGAGGTTGTCCACGGCATCCGGAACGGCAACATCGCCCATTGTTCCCAGGACCTCCATCCGGGGAACCGAGATGTCGGCCTGTTCGATCGGGGAGCAGGAGGTGATTTGGTGCGGGCATGGTGCGGGAACCATGGCATTCACCTCCGCAGGCCTGATCCTTTCGGGCCGGGGACGAGGACGGGGAATGTTCCGCGTATGCTGCAACGGGGACGGTCCCATATCCAGCTCGATGGCCTCGATGGTCCGAGGGCCCGGATCCGGTGCCAGCATGACCGCCAGAGCGAGAACCCCTGAAAACACGACAAGCAGCACATCCAGCAGTACATTTCCTTGGTCGATTCTCACGGATCAATCCCCGCTCTTTTCCGTGGCCAGGCAGATGGACTCCGCCCCGGCCGCCTTGAGCACGTCCATGACATGCACGGCCCGATTCAGGACAAGATTCCGGTCGGCACGCACGACGACCCGTTTTTCCCGCTGATTGACCAGACGCTCCCTGACCGATCTGAACAGATCGGCTTCGGGGACTTCATGATCGTTGATCCAGACCCGGGCATGCCGGTCGATGAAGACGATGAGCTCCTTGTGCACCTGGGGCGCGGAAGCGCTTGCCTGGGGCAGCCGGACCTTGATCCCCTCGTCGACCATGAAATTCGTGGTCAGCATGAAGTAGATGAGCAGCATGAACACGATATCGATAAGCGAGGTCAGGGGAGGCTGCATCCGGTACGGTGCTTTTTTGTGAAAATGAACCATCATGATCCGTTACCTCGAGCTCAGAGATTGGAGAAAGGTGATGGCACCCTTCTGCAGCCGGGCTTCGTACCCCTGTATCCGTGCCAGCAGGTAACTGTGGGCCAGCATGGTCGGCAGGGCCACGGCCAGCCCCAGGGCCGTCGTCAGCATGGCCTCCCAGATTCCTCCGGCCAGAACCGATGCGTTGACCTTGCCGCCCATTTCCTGGATGACCATGAAGGCCTTGATCAGGCCGATGACCGTTCCCAGCAGCCCGAGCAGGGGAGCGATATTGCCGATGGTTGCCATGAGCTGACTGTATGCGGACAGCTTGCGCACCTCCTCGTCCGTGGCGCTGACCAGGACCGATTCCAGCATCTCACGGTCCAGATCCCTGGCGTCGATGGCCCTGGAGAGAACCGCACCCATGGGCGACCGGCTTTCCCGGGCCGAAATCCGGGCCTTTTCCGTTTCCCCCTTTTTGAGAAGGCCGGCCACGGTATCCGCCAACCCGCTGCCCCGGCTGCGCAGCAGAGCGAATCGTATCATCCGTTCCGTGAAAATGGCAGCCACCACGACCAGACACCCCAGGATCGGGTACACCAGCACCCCGCCCCTGGTCAGAAACTCGAACATCCTACTCCTCCCGTTGTATGTGATTATCCTCTGTTCCGGAGACCGCTGCGGTCTCCATCCCGTTTTCCCCGTTCTCCCCGCTTTCATTGACCAGATCCGGCGTTCCATCATGGTCCAGATCCTCTTTTCTGCAGATCAGGGCCTCGGACGCGTCGAAATATTCCCAGATGTCCACGCGGCCGTCCCTGTTGCCGTCCTCTTCCACCCTGGCGAGGATCCCCTTTTCATACCAGAAGATCTCCTCGGATCTTCCGTCCCTGTCCTCATCGCGTTCAGCCCGGACCGGTTCGCCATCCTCCCCGTACACCCACGTCAGATGTCCTCCTCCCGGCTCCTGTTCCCGACTTTTGACCAGCATTCCCGAGGGATTGAACCATTCCACAAACTCGGCTTCACCCGTCGGGGCGAGCTGCTCCTTTTTCCGCAACGCTCCGTCCCTGTAGTACAATCGAACCAGCAGGGGCCCGCCCTTGCCCGCATCGCGCTCGAGCACCATGTCCCAGCCGCCGCGCCCGTAGTATTGAGCGGTCTCGAAATACCCGTCTCCATCCGCGTCGCGAACAAGCCGGCTCTTGCTACCGTTGACGAAAACGACCTCGGTATCCACCCGGCCGTTTTCCGTGGTATCCCGGCGAATTTTCTGCAGGACATCGTTCTCATAGGTCTGCCAGGTATCCATGCGCCCGTTGCCGCTCTGATCCATGGTCATGGATGACGTGCGCCCCTGGTCATCATAAAGGATCACGACCTCGGGCTTGTCGTCTCTGTCGGTGTCGCGTTCCATGCGGACGGGTTGTTCCTTCCGGAGTCGGATGGTCGTTTCGAAAAATCCGTCATGATTCTCATCCACCCGCTGGCCGGTCAGACTTCCGTTCGTGAACAGGGAAATCCTGTCCACCTTGCCGTTGTCGTCGGTGTCCTGTTCCATACGCAGAGGCTGCCCCTTTTCGTCCAGGTCGACCCGTTCATCCATCCGACCGTTGCCGGTGGTATCGCGTTTGCGCACGACAGGGTGCCCGTCTTTAAACTCCAGGATCTCCGAGGGCAGGGTTGCGTTGCCCGAAAACCGTTGCAGCGTTTGGGGCTGCCCTTTGGCAAAAAGCACCCGTTCGCAGAGCCGCCCCCCCGACCCGGTCGTTTTCTCCTGTCTGACCACCTCTCCACGGCTATAGAGCCTGACCGTCTCCCTGAAGCGGTCACCGTCCAGATCATGGAGACTCCGCCGGGGGGAGGCTGAACCATCGAACAGGATCACGTTTTCGGCAAACCCGTCCTGATCCTTGTCCTGCAACCGCTTTGTAAGGGTGCCGTTGACGAATTCCTGGCGAACCTCCCAGCGGCCGTTGCCCTCTTCGTCCTTTTCACACGTTTTCAGGCGACCCTGAACATAGCTGCAGACGGTATCGAGACGACCGCTCTGGTCGGTGTCTCGCTGCATGCGCACCAAACGCCCCCCGGCGTCAAAACGGACTATGCGCGTGAGCTTCCCGTGCGGCGTGTAGACCTCCTGCCGACAGCGGGTCGCATTGACGTAAAAATCCCTGTGCTCCCAGAAACCGTCGCCATCGAGATCCTGCTCCACCAGTTCCAGGGACTGATCGGTGTAGTGCTGACGCCGCTCAAGCCGCCCGTCCCCGTCGCCATCCACCATGAGGGAAACAAGCGCTCCCTGCTCGTCAAACCGTGCCACCCGGTCCACCCGACCATCCTTGTCCGTGTCTTTTTCCACCACCTTGGCCAGGGCCGAGTCAGGGACAACGGCCAAAAGGGAGAACAAAAAGCAGAGAGGTATCAGACGAAAAATCATACTCATTTATTCACCTTTTTTAAGAAATTTGGTGCTCGAGGTATTACTTTTATTATTTTTAGTCAACAAAGTTATACTTTTTTTAATTTCGTATTCAGAAAGATTATATGTCGCCAGCAAACGTATCTTTCAATTCCATCATCCTCCCCTGGCTCCACGCCAAAAAAAAGGGTCATCCGACAAAAGCGTACTTTTTATGGGTCGGCCCTCTGAAGCACGTTAGCCAGAACACCGGAAGGATATGGCACACAGGTGTCCCCC
>CAYWJL010000272.1:0-408 GCA_964458145.1 uncultured Desulfovibrionales bacterium
CCTGCAATAACAAAAAGGCCCCCCTGGAAAAACAGCATCCAGGGGGGCCTTTCTTTTTGGTTTTTATAAGTCCTATAGGACCTATTCTTTACAGCCTTTTCTTCCTACCTAATCGCTACTTCTTGTACCCTTCCAGATACTCCAGAAAATCATTCTCCGGAGTCATGATCAGCCGGGTGTTCTTGATCAACCCGTTCTTGTACGCCTCGAGACTCCTGACAAACTTGTAGAATTCCGGGTCCTGGCCCAGGGAAGCGGCATAGATTTCGGTGGCCCGGGCATCGCCCTCACCCTTGAGCACCTCGGCCTTCTTTTCTGCTTCGGCGAGCATGATGGCCCGTTCCTTGTCCGCGCCGGTGCTGATCTTTACGCCCATCTTTCTGCCTGCGGTAACCAATATGGGAATTG
>CAYWJL010000272.1:418-3813 GCA_964458145.1 uncultured Desulfovibrionales bacterium
CCCAGCTCCCGACCTTCGGAACGATACTGCTTGGCCTGACGCTCACGCTCGGCGCGCATGCGTCCGAAAATGGCCTTCTGGTTTTCCGGGGGAAGATCCGTCCGCTTGATACGCACATCCAGAACCAGAATCCCGTAATCCTTGAGCAACGAGTTGGCTTTGTCCGTGACCTGGGTCATGATCTCGGCACGGTCACTGGAAACGATCTCCGTGAGGGTGAACCGACCCAGGGAGACCCGGAGCTCGGCATAGATGATGTCATCCAGGCGGGAACGACCGCCTTCGATATTATGAACGGTCCTGTAAAAAAGCAAAGGATCGCTGATCCGCCACCTGGAATAGTTGTCCACCACCAGATTCTTCTTGTCCTTGGTCAGAATCTCGGCAGGCGGAGCATCATACTCCAGGATACGGTGATCGAAATAAATCACGTTCTGGACAAAGGGAATCTTGAAATGCAGCCCGGGTCCCTTGTCGTCCCCGACCGGCTTTCCCAGCTGGAGCACAATGGCTCGCTGGGTCTGATCGACAATGTACACGGACTGAAACAGGCCGAGCCCCAGGGCCACGATAACAATCAGGACAATGGTGGGGAGTTTTTTCTCTGCCATGACCTAGTTACCTCCCTTGATCCCGGTTGTGACATTCTTGGAACCCAGCATTCTTCCTGCCTGGGCGGGCTCACCGATGCGATCCAGGGGAAGGTAGGGAACCGCCTTGCCCATGGCCTCACTGGAAAGGATCATTTTCTGGACAGTGGGCTGGGACAAAATGATCTCCATGGTATCGAGATACATCCGCTTCTTGGTGATATCCTTGGCCTTGTCATACTCACGCAGGACGGCCAGGAAACGGGAGCTGTCACCCTCGGCCTTGTTGATCACGGTCTGCTTGTACGCCTCGGCCTTGTTCACGATGGAGGCCACTTCACCCCTGGTCTTGGGGATCAGGTCATTGCGGTAGGCCTCGGCCTCGTTGATGAACCGGCTCTTGTCCTCCTTGGCGCTGGCCACGTCCTTGAAGGCGTCGATGACCTGCTTGGGGGGATGGACATCCTGAAGCTGGACGGCAACAATGCTGACCCCGCTGGTGTAGTGATCCAGGATGGACTGCAAGAGACGCTTGGTCTCGTTCTGGATGGCGAACTTGCCCGTGGTCAGGGCGTTGTCGATCTTGTTGTGCCCGATGACCTTACGCATGGCAGCCTCGGCAGCATCCTTGACCGTTTTCTGGGGCTGACTGATGTTGAACAGATAATCCTGGGCGTTCTTGATCTGATACTGGACGATAAACTGGACGTTGACGATGTTCTCGTCCCCGGTGAGCATGAGGGCCTCTTCGGGAAAGACCCGATTCTGGCCCGAAGTGTATCCCCGCTGTCCTCCGGAACGGAAACCGATCTCGATCCGACGTACCTGGGTGACCTTGGGGGTCTGCACGGACTCGAAAGGCACGGGCAGGTGATAATGGGGGCCGGACTGGGTTGTCCGATTGTAGGCCCCGAACCGCTGGACCACGCCCACTTCGTCCGGCTCGACAATGTAGATACCGCTGGCAAGCCAGAGAAGAACGATGATCACTCCGACCAGTTTCACGCCGGGAAACTTCATCTGGCGGATCTGCTTGATCTTTTCGTCCAGATTTCCCAGATCCGGTGTCCTCCCGGGCTGGTGCCTCTGCTTCTGCTCCTGCAATTTTTCCCAATCCCAACTCATAGATATCTCCGCATAAAAGGTGTGTGTCCTGGGAATGGTTCCGGCGTATGGATACGGTTTTGGGAACACGGAAAAAACGTACGGGGTTCTTGTCCGAGTCCTTGAGCGACCTTGCACCGGCCCTTTCCTTCCAGTCAGGAAATCTTCAAATAGGCATCAAATCAAGCGATGACAACCCCTTCAGCCCGTTCTGTTTTTTGACTTTTCCCCAAGGGGCGTCTATTTGTTCCCGTCGTGACGCGTTGCGGCTCGACCAACCACGTTCTTTCAGTGCCGGGCATGAATTGTGCTGTATGGTAACATACTCCCCGAGCACCTCCAGGTAATGCCGGCTGCACTGCACTGGTCAACCATCCAAACAGTACAAACCAGGATACCCTAATGAAACCGATCAATCAATCAATTTTCAGAGCTTACGACATACGCGGTATTGTCGACAAGGATTTTGACGAAGAATGGGTGGAAACCCTGGGACGCGCCTGCGGTACATTCTTCAGAAACAAGGGGCACAAACGGGCGGTTGTGGCCCATGACTGCCGCCACTCCTCGCCCGGGTATCAGGCCCGTATGGTCCAAGGGCTGCTGGATACGGGCATCCATGTGACCTTTGTGAACATGGTGGCCACGCCCCTTTTCTATTACGCGGTCAAGAAACTGGGTTTTCATGCCGGCGTGATGATCACTGCCAGCCACAATCCCAAGGAGTTCAACGGCTTCAAGGTCTGGGAGGGGGAAAGCACGGTCCACACCGAGGATATCCAGACCATCTATTCCATCATGGCCGAAGGACGGTTTGCTGAAGGTGACGGGGTGGCCACGGAAGTGGATATCGAACCCGCCTATCTCGAGGAGCTCGCATCCCAGACGACGCTGGATCGTCCCTTCAAGGTCGTTGTGGACGGGGGCAACGGAAGCGCCGGTCTGGTCTGCGCCGAGCTTCTGGAACGGATCGGGGCCACGGTCATCCCCCTGTACTGCGAGCCCGACGGCACCTTTCCCAACCACCATCCCGACCCGACCGTGCCGGACAATGTCCGGGACCTCAAGGCCGCTGTCTTGGAGCACGGGGCCGAACTGGGCGTCGGCCTGGACGGGGACGGCGACCGCATCGGACGGATGAGAAATATGTGGAAACGGTTTATGTGGTTGAACAACCCGAAGGAACAATTGCTTTGAACTATACAGTCAAATCAGGCGATGCTGTGGGGCTTATTGCTTCATGGTATGGTATTGATATTGCTCAGTTAAAAGCATGGAATGGTTTAAATAGTAACAACATTGGTGTTGGACAGGTTCTTAAGATATATGTACTTGAAGCACTTGAGTCAAAGTATAAATTAGTCAACAGTCTTACTTTTGAAGAAAAACAAAGAATGATTGGAATAAATCCCGAAACAAATAAACCTAAAGAAGAACCAATAGATCCTTCTTATGAATATTATACTGTAAAATCTGGAGATAGTCCTTACGGCATTTCATTGAAGTATCCGGGAATATCTGCTGAAGAAATAATGAAACTTAACGGAATAAAAGACGCTTCAGGGTTAAAAATTGGGCAAAAACTAAAAATTAGAAAAAAATAATAATATGAGAAATATAGCCGTTTTGGTTGGTGGATACACATCAGAAAGACATATCAGTATAAATTCAGGGAACCAAATTATAAGTAGTCTGGATAAA
>CAYWJL010000273.1:0-964 GCA_964458145.1 uncultured Desulfovibrionales bacterium
TCTCATCCACTCCGCCGGGTCGATCCGGGTCGAGCTGGAAGAGATGCATCTTGTCGTAGCGCGCGACCAGAATACCCGTGGGAGCATAGGCAAGGGCCGCATTGCGAATGCCGTCTTCTTGGATGACGGGAACGCCACCAAACAGCACATGCAGTCCATGCCCTGCGGCAAGCTCGCCAAGCTCCGTGTTCAGTACGTCCATGGTTCGCGCACTGGATCGCACGGTTTCGCCCCGGCCCAGACAGAGTGCGGTTTCCGGCAGAACAGCCAGATTACAGCCCGCACACGTCTCAAGCAATCGGTCGATGCTTCGGATATTGGTGGCCCTGTCAGGTACGGCCTGCATCTGGATCAGGGCAAGATCAAGGGTATCCGCCACGTCCATTACTCCCTGGTCTGCAAAAAACGGTCGGCTTCATCTTCCTTCATGCCGAAGCTATGCTCGGGTCCGGGAAATGTGCCCTTTGTCACCTCGTCCCCGTATTGGCGCAGGGCCGAGACAATGTCTTTCTCGAGATTTGCGTACTGCTTGACGAATTTCGGCGTGAACCGGTCGAAAAGCCCGACCAGGTCATGATACACCAGAACCTGGCCGTCACACTCCCTGCCCGCCCCGATGCCGATGGTCGGGATGCTCAAGGCCTGGCTGATCTCCCGGGCCAGGATATCGGGAACGCATTCGAGCACGATCATGAACGCCCCGGCTTGCTCCAACGCGATGCCGTCATCCACGAGAGCACGGGCCGAAGCCGCGTCCTTGCCCTGGACCTTGAACCCGCCCAGATTGGTCGCGGTCTGCGGGGTCAACCCGATATGGGCGCACACGGGAATCCCGGCCCTGCACAATCCTTCCACCTGAGGCACGACCTCACGGCCACCTTCCAGCTTGACCCCGTCGCATCCCCCTTCCTTGACCAGCCGTCCCCCGTTACGCACCGCCTGTTCCACCGAGACCTGATAGGAC
>CAYWJL010000273.1:974-3800 GCA_964458145.1 uncultured Desulfovibrionales bacterium
GTTAAAGGGGAGTATGTAGATGAGAAAAACGGAAATTGTAAATCTTGTTTCTATGACCGCCTTGATATGATGGAGCATCTCCTCCATGGTCACGGGTACTGTAGAGTCATACCCCAGCACGACCATGCCCAGAGAATCGCCCACCAGAATCATGTCCAACCCGGCCTTGTCCACCATGCGGGCGGTGGGATAGTCATAGGCGGTGACCATGGTTATCTTCTGCCCCGCTGTCTTGCGGGAAGCGAGTTGGGGAATGGTTATTTTGGTTGCCATCGATCTTCCTCCTCATGATTGAACGATCACATCGAACAGATCCTCAAACTGCTCCCGGATCGACCAGAACATTATCGATCAACCGAGCCTTACCCAGATACATGGCCACGGCAAGAACCACCGGCCCCTGAATCACCGACACCGGCTGCATGGAATCCGGGTCCACGACCTCGAAATAATCCAAACGACCGGCGGGCAGATGCCCCTCGTAAAACGTCGCTATCTTTTCCAACAAAACCGCGCCCTGCCGCTCTCCTTCCCCAATCCAATCCCTGACGGCCTGCAATCCCTTGTACAAAGCCGGAGCCTGCCCCCGTTCATCAGCCGTCAGATAGGCATTACGCGAACTCATGGCCAGCCCATCCGGTTCACGAACTATGGGCCTTCCCACGACCTCCACCGGCATATTCAGATCCCTGACCATCCGCTTGATGATGGCCAGTTGCTGGCGGTCCTTTTCCCCGAACGCGGCCACATGGGGCTGGACCAGATTGAACAGCTTGGTCACCACTGTCGCCACGCCCCGGAAATGAACAGGACGGGTCCTGCCGCACAGTCCCTTGGCCAGTTCCGGCACCTCGACCCATGTGGCGTGATTATCCGCATACATGGTCCCGGCATCCGGGATGAAAAGGATATCCGCGCCCTGTTCCTCAGCCAACCTCGCGTCCCGCTCCTCGTCCCGGGGATAGGCATCCAGATCCTCGCCCGGTCCGAACTGGGATGGATTGACGAACAGGGACACGACCAGGATATCGCACTGTTTGCGGGCCCAGTCCATCAGGGAAAGATGCCCTGCATGAAAAAAGCCCATGGTCGGAACCAGGCCGATCCTTGAGGTCTTCCTGTATTCCAGACAGACCTGCTGCAATTTGTCGGGGGAAGTGATTATCTCCATGGCATTCAAACTCCTTGTTGACGTATGGCTGTGCACCCATAGGTAATCGTTGGCAAACATGCAATCCATGGTCAAAAAAAAGCGGCTTGAAGGAGCCGCTTTCTAACTGATGAGCATATCATGGAGTTCTTGCCTACCCGATCCCCCCGTAGACGATCCCCAGCACCAGCACGAGCACGGCAACCAGTGGAAAGACATACTGCAGAAAGAACCGCAGTCGCCCGCCATACACCCGTCCTGCACCGGCATTGATCTCAGCCATGGCCCGGTCTGCCCCATAGCCCCAGAAAAAGGCCACCTGGATGACCAATGCGCCGAAGGGGAACAGATAGATGGTGATGATGTCCGCCCACTTGCCGAAAAGCCCCATGTTCAGATCCAGAGGCAGGCCGACCACAAAGGCCAGAGCTCCCACCAGGAGCACGGCCACAGGGCGTTTCAGCCCGAGCCGTTCGATGGCCGCCTCCACAGGCACCTCCAGGAGATTCAGGGCCGAGGAAAGCCCGGCCAGGACAACGCTCAAAAAAAACAGGGCTCCGAAGAGATGTCCCTGGGGCATGCTCTCGAAAATCCTTGGCATGGTCATGAACAGCAATCCGGGACCTGACTGGAGATCCAGTCCGAATGCGAACACCGAAGGGATGATCACGAACGCGGCCAGCAGGGAGGCGCTGGTGTTCATGATCACCGTCTTGAAGGCCGAGTCGGGAATGTCCACATCCCTGGTCAGATAACTCCCGTAGATGAGCATGCCACCGAGGCTCACGGTGAAAAAGCTCTGCCCCAGGGCCATGACCCAGGTGGTCACTTCGCCCAGTTTGGACCAGTCCGGCTTGATCAGATATTCCACCCCTTTGAGGGAACCGGGCAGGGTCAGGCTCCGGATGAGCAAAATCAGCAGCAGCGCGAAGAACAGGGGCATGGCCACCTTGTTGCACTTTTCCAGCCCCTTTTCGATCCCCGCAGCCACAAAAATCATGGTCAGAAGCATGGCCGCCAGATGCCAGGGGATGGATGCGGATGTCCCGGCCAGCCCACCGAACAGCCCGCCCGGATCCACGCCCCCGAATCCGCTGAGCAGCGCAAAGAAAAAATATTTGAGAATCCAGCCCAGAACGATGACGTAAAAAACCAGAATCCCGAAAAGCGCGAGCACCGGAATGGCCCCCAGAATACCCCCTATGACAGGTTGCTTCGGCGAAAATGTCTTCACCAGCGCCCCCATGGGACCGGCCTTCTGACTCCGACCAAAGGCCAGCTCGGCAATGAGCCCGAACACCACCATGCCGAAGACGAACAGAAAATAGGGCACCAGAAACGCGGCCCCGCCATAGGAAGCCAAACGCCACGGAAAGAGCCAGATATTCCCCAGCCCGATGGCCGCGCCCATGCATGCCAATACAAATCCCAGTTTGCCGCTCCAGCTTTCTCGTTCCATCAATCACCGCTCCATCATGTTTTCATATGGTCCGGAAACATTCACCACACAGGACAAGTCCGAAATCATTTTCGAACATCAATATCCCATAACCAAGAAGCGTTTTGGCACAGTGTTGTCGGAATTTCAACGTCTTACATGCCCACCCCCTTATGGACGAAGACTGAAAGACAGGGTAGTGCATAAAATCGCACAAGACGACATTACCGGTCTCTCT
>CAYWJL010000274.1:0-3770 GCA_964458145.1 uncultured Desulfovibrionales bacterium
GTCTATTCAGCAGGGTTGAAACGGATGTCGTAAACATGTCATCCCGGCGCAGGCCGGGATCTCCAGGGCCTCGGGTATTGCATGTCGAGCAACCGCTGCCCGGTCGGACAAGATCCCGGATCAAGTCCGGGATGACGATAAAAGAAGCGCCGCGTCTTTTGGAAAACTGCTGAATAGTTACTGTATAGTAATTATTTTAGCTGCATACATCATCAAGAACAAGGAATGGGATCTTGAAAAATCTGTTCAGAATGCTTCCTTCGGTTGACAAACTTTTGCACGCTTTTGCTTCGCGCAAGGAGCTCGGTCACATCTCTCAGCCCATGCAGCGTGAGGAGATCAATCATTTTCTGGATCTGTGCCGCCAGGAGATTCGGGACGGAGTGATCACGGATCCCGGGGATCTCGAGTGGGACAAGGTGGTGGGCAGGGGGGCTTCCTTTGTTCGTTCCCAGTCCCGGCCGCATTTTCGCCGGGTGCTCAACGGGACCGGCGTGGTGGTACATACCAATCTGGGGCGGTCCATCCTGGCTGACAATGCGGTTGAAGCGGTCAGCGATGCATGCAGCCACTACTCCAATCTGGAGTTCGATCTTGCGACCGGCAAGCGGGGTATCCGATATGCCCATGTTGAAAAGCTCCTGTGCAAGCTCACGGGCGCGGAAGCCGCTTTGGTGGTCAACAACAATGCCGCAGCCGTTTTGCTCATCCTGGACACCTGGGCCAAAGGTCGGGAGGCCATTGTTTCTCGCGGGGAACTGGTGGAGATCGGGGGCTCGTTCCGTATTCCCGAGGTCATGGCCAAAAGCGGGGCTACTCTTCGGGAGGTCGGTGCCACCAACAGGACCCATGTGCGTGATTATGAAAACGCCATCAACGAAAACACCGCCGTGCTCATGCGGGTCCATACCTCCAACTACCGGATCATCGGATTCCACAAGGCAGTAAGCCAGGAGGAATTGGTTGCCCTGGGCCACAAGCATGATCTGCCCGTCATCGAGGACATGGGCAGCGGGAATCTTTTTGATTTTTCCACCTACAACATGATGCCCGAACCAACGGTCCAGCAGACCGTGGCTGCCGGTCTGGACGTGATCTCCTTCAGCGGAGACAAGGTGCTTGGCGGCCCCCAGGCAGGGATCATCATCGGGCGGAAGAAATATATCGACCCCATCAAGACCAATCAGCTGAACCGGGCCCTGCGCATCGACAAGATGACCCTGGCCGCTCTGGAGGCCACGCTTCGGCTGTATGTGGAACGCGACTTTCCGAAGCTGATCAGCGTCTCCGGCAAGCTGGCGAAAGCGCCACTGCACATTGATGACTCCTCGGGGCTGACGATTCTGCAAATCAAGGCCAAGGCGCGAAGGATGAAACAGCGCTTGGCACGGCATTTTGGGGAACGATTGGAATTGACCCTGATTCCCGGTGTCTCCCGTGTCGGCGGCGGGGCTTTTCCCGAACAGGATATCGCCACCACCCTGATCGGCATCAAGGGGACCACCTGGTCGGCTGACGAATTGAAAACCGCCTTGCTGGCAACTGATCCGCCTCTTGTAGGACGCATCGAGGATGATTGGTTCTGCCTCGATCCACGAACCCTCGATGTCCGGGAGATGGGGTTGGTGATTGCGGCGTTGGAGGAAGGGATACAAAGTAGAAGGATATAAGATATAGGATATACGATCAGTCGCGAAATATCTGTTGCAAAAACGGGCGATTCTTGATGGCCCCTACGAGTTTCGAGTAGGGTGGTTATAGATAGGTATGTGCATATCATTATGATATATTTGGAGACGGGATTACTGTATTGATCCAGGCATCCTATATCGTATATCCTATATCGTTTATCCTTAACCCTTAACCCTTAACCCTTAAAACCTGAAACTTAAAACCGTATCTACGGAGCATATAATGGAACCAAAAATGAAATGCGATCCCAAAAGCTGTTGGGAGATTTTTGATACAGCTACACATCGCAAGGCCATGGAAGAGATTTGTGGGCGGTACAGGGAATTTTTGTCCACCTGCAAGACGGAACGTGAGGTTGTGGCATGGGGACGGAAGATTCTCGAGGAAAACGGGTTTTCCGAGGATTTTTCACAAGATCTGGTCATGCGGGATCATCGGGGCAAGACCCTTTTCATGGCCCGCAAAGGGAAGCGACCTCTGTCCGAAGGGATTCGGTTGGTGGGGTCCCATGCGGACAGTCCTCGCCTCGATTTCAAGCAGCATCCCCTGTATGAAGAGTGCGAAGTCGGGCTTGCCAAGACCCATTATTACGGGGGGATCAAGAAATATCAGTGGTTTTCCAGGCCCCTTTCCCTGCATGGGGTGGTGGCCAAGACCAATGGGGAGACCGTGCACATCGCCATAGGCGACGATCCCTCGGATCCGGTTTTCGCCATAGCCGATCTGCTGCCCCATCTCTCCCAGAAACAGGCCGAAAAAAAGGTCAGCGAGGCCTTTGAGGCCGAAAAGATGAACATCTATCTGGGTCACGCCCCCCTTGAAAACGGCAAAAACGATGACAAAGAGGCCGACAAGGAACCCATCAAGGACCATATTCTCGCCCTGCTGAACGAGAAGTACGGCATCGTGGAAGAAGACCTGTACAGTGCGGAGATTCAGGTGGTGCCTGCAGGTGCTGCCCGGGAAGTGGGCCTGGACCGATCCATGATAGGCAGTTACGGGCAGGACGATCGCATCTGCGTATTCACCTCCATGGAGGCCTTTCTGGCATCGGATCAGCCCGAGTATACCCAGGTGGTGCTTTTCTGGGACAAGGAGGAAATCGGGTCTGACGGTTCCACCGGAGCCCAGTCACGTTTCTTCGAGTATTGCATGAAGGATTTGGCGGATGCCTGGGAACCCGCAACCAGATTCCGCCATGTCATGCAAGCCACCAAGGCCCTGTCCTCGGACGTTCATGCGGCCATGGACCCGGATTATCAGGACGTCCACGAAAAGCTGAATGCCTCGAAACTGGGCTACGGACCGGTATTCTGCAAGTTCACCGGTCACCGGGGCAAGTACGGGGCCAATGACGCCCATGCCGAATACGTGGCCTGGCTCAGAAAGATCCTCAACCAGGCGGGCATCCCCTGGCAGATGGCCGAACTGGGCAAGGTCGACCTGGGCGGCGGTGGAACCGTTGCCAAACATCTGGCCATCTATGGTATGGATATCATCGATTTCGGCCCCGGTGTTCTGGCCATGCACAGTCCCTTCGAGATTTCTAGCAAGATGGATATCTATGCGACGGTGCAGGCGTATCGGACGTTTTTGAAGAATTAGGAAAAAAAATGATAAAGGATAGAGGATATAAGATATAAGATGTAGGATACAGGAGACGGGAGACGGGAGACAAGGACAAGACCGGACTATAAAACGTCATCCCGGACTTGATCCGGGATCTTTATGGGGTTGCTGTCACCTCGAGGTATGATTACGTTTTCGGCCTTCAAGATCCCGGCCTTCGCCGGGATGACGGGTGGGGCGAACATACCGTTCTACAACCGACCATTTTTTGGGATACTTTGTTCTCGCCTTCCGGGGATCGGTCCGGGGATCGGTCAAAAGGGCAGTTCTGCTCTTTAGAGTACGGCGCGCCGTGCCCCTACGAGTTCTGGAGGCGGTGAACGTATACTCTTGTCGTTTCTCATCGTATATCTTATATCTATCTTATATCTTATATCTTCCCATCCTATATCCTTATATCCCTCATATTCCTTATGAACCAAGGAGCCTTCCATGCCTGTCATCATGGG
>CAYWJL010000275.1:0-1313 GCA_964458145.1 uncultured Desulfovibrionales bacterium
GATTTCGTCGATAGATGCGGCCATGGCTGCACAGGGCAGCAGACAGAAAAGCAGGAAAAGAAGGATACATGATACGCGTCGCATAAGGACCTCCTTGCGCTGCATGGTGGATGTGCCGCCCCCCGGGCTTCGCCTTGTGCAGGAACCCGGAGCACGGCCTTTACGATCAGGGCATCATTGATACAGATTCAGGATTTTTTCAACCTCCAAACGAACAGTCGAGGAAGGACGATACCAACGGATTCCCCGAGGAGCTACCGCAACACTGCCCCGTTGTTCGACAGCTGCCCATGATGCACGAAACAATGCTCGAGCATGACATTCAATTCAAAAGGCTGCTTGACGTCACACCTGTTTGGTAGGACAATTTGTACATATGAAGCAATTAATGATCGCTCTCATTTAGGTTAAAAACGACCTCAATACAGCTCATCATCCTGGGCCTTGTGATTGAAAAACCGACCGGCCTCCCATTTCATCAGCCCGTTTGGAAAAACATTGAACAAAACTCAAAAATGAAAATTTTCATCATACTCATCCTTGGATTATTGACGACCCTGCCTTGCCCATCAGCAGCAGGTGACAATGCTACTGTCTCAAAAGAGGTCATTGAACGATCAAATTTCTATTACCCCACCACAATAGGTGATTTCACAGTAGATTACTCCGTGACCAAGCACAGCAGAGACGGAGAGTGTTACGACATAACATGGTGGTTTTCGGCAAGCATCCCTGGTTCACCGTCAACATTCGAAGTGACCTACCCTGACGCAGACGCTCCCGACGACCCAACCAATTCCTGCATGGAGATGTACCGGCTGGTCAAATCACCGGAAGGAATGTCCTGCAATGTGCTCGAGTTTGTCGATCTGACAGGTGACGGATTCCCCGATATCAAGTTGAATGTCCGACAAAATCCCTCCGGCATATCGCATGTCTGGTCCGCCATATGGGTGTATATGCCGGCAACGAAAAAATATCAAAAAGTCAGGGGGATCGAGGAGCAGCTGAGTAACATCGAAATCGTGGATCCCTTGAACGGGCTTCTATGTTCAACGACGCTTTACCGCATGGGTACGCTCACAAACCAGCTCTACTTCAAAATAATCGACGGCAACGTGGTCAGGCTTATGAGGATCGAGAGTCACGAAAAATGGGGGGATGAAGCGAGACACATGAAAAGGTCCGTAACAGTCTTCGGGGACAAGCAAAAAACATACAATGAACCCGAGTTTGAACTCGGCATGGAACGCGAGTGAATCACAGAAGCCGACAGGCGGCCTCGAGAATGCCCCCCGGATTGTCCAGATAAA
>CAYWJL010000275.1:1343-2804 GCA_964458145.1 uncultured Desulfovibrionales bacterium
CTGTATTCACGTGCAAAAACGATTAACGGCTTGAAACATTGTCGTTTTACCCAGAAAGGAGCAGACTATGAACATTTTTTCTTCAGCCGATCTCAACGAATCGTTAACGGCAGATCAAATTGTTACAGCCAAAGATTTGGAGACGTGTCTGGCATACCCATCTCAAGAGATCAACACGGCATGCGGCCCGGCTGAATATGCCATACGGGGAGAGGGGCCCGTGGTGCTGGTCGCACACGGAGGGCCGGGAGGTTACGATCAGGCGCTGGTCCTGGGCGAATTGTTCCGCAAGAATGGATTCAAGATCATCGCTCCGTCACGTCCGGGATATCTGGGTACTCCTTTGCAATTTGGAAAAACGGCAGAGGAGCAAGGAGATTTCATGGCCGCCCTTCTTGAGGCCCTGGATATCCCGCAAGCAATCCTGGTCAGCGCTTCAGGGGGCGGCCCGGCAAGCTACCAGATAGCGCAGCGCCATCCGGATAAAGTGAAGGCATTGGTGGTCATCGACGGTATAAGCATGAACTACACCAAGGCCGATGATGTCAGCAGGATTGAAACGTGGATGTACCTCAGCAGACCTGGGCAATGGCTGATGGGGTACTTTTTCAAGCACTTTCCGGCATCAGTCGTCAAAAGCTTTCTGCAGACTGAAAGCACCCTGGAAAAACACGATCTGGGCAAACGAGTTAACGAGATAGTAGGCGATGCAAACAAATATGCCTTGATCAATGCACTGTTCAGGACCATGAGTGACCGTTTTGAAGAGCGCAAGCAGGGCGCAGAAAATGATATAGCCTTTGGGTCGGCCATCGACAAGTTGTCACTTGATAAGATTACAGCTCCAACATTGATTATCCACGGCGATGCAGACAACGACGTGCCGCCGCGCGACGCCGAGTACGCCCACGAAGCCATTGCCGATTCGCAATTACTTTGGATAAACAAGGCGTCACATATCGGTTTCTGGGTGTCTGAAGATGCCTATAAGGTACAGAAGTATACACTCGACTGGGTGCAGAGAATATAAACAAAACCCAGATAGGAAACGAGAGTTCTGATAGAGGCTTCCGGAATTACATGTATGCATTGCTCACCAGCCTACGAGCTCATGAGCTGATGATCTCGTAGGCTGGTGAGCCGTGATCCTGCAATCCATAGCGGTGGCTTATCGTTCATCGGCCGCTCAGTATATGACGTTTATTGCCGCCAGCGGGACACAAGGTGTGGAAGCCGTTTACGCCGCTTTTTGCACAATCAAGTAGCCTCATTGCGTGACCACGGGGGCTTCTTTAGCATGCGCATTGACATTTGACTGTGCCCAAATCTGTGCCCAACGTTGCAAATCTCAGATAAGCATTATCTATCAATCAAAAAAATACAATTTGTTATTTCTATTTTCCATTTAGAATCAAAATGTGGGTGGGGATGTGGAAGATCTGATAAGGGATCTGGTAAAAG
>CAYWJL010000275.1:2814-3756 GCA_964458145.1 uncultured Desulfovibrionales bacterium
TTACTTCTTATCAAAGGAGTGTCAGGTCGCCTGGATCGAGGAAATCGCTACCGGTAACTTGTCGCAGAAAATCAGAACGTGAAGATGGCTACATCTACAGTTCAGATAGATGCGGCGAGCCTGTTGGGATTTGAAATGGCCAGACAATCTGTCGGCAGAACCATCGATTCTGTTAACTCAATAGGAGGTTCAAATGGAAGAAGCCACTGGAAAAGAAATGACATTTCCGCAGTTAAACAAGCCGGCACCCGATTTTGAAGCTAAAACAACCCACGGAGTCAGAAAATTATCTGACTACAAAGGAAAATGGCTTGTCCTTTTTTCACATCCTGCCGATTTCACTCCTGTATGCACCAC
Source organism: uncultured Desulfovibrionales bacterium (assembly GCA_964458145.1). Lineage (GTDB taxonomy): Bacteria > Desulfobacterota > Desulfovibrionia > Desulfovibrionales > Desulfomicrobiaceae > Desulfoplanes. The sequence goes on from CAYWJL010000275.1 coordinate 3,172, forward strand.
AGAATTCATGGCCTTCGCCAAACATCATGATGAGTTCCTGGCTGAAGGCGCAGATCTGCTTGGCTTATCAATAGACAGTTGTTTCAGCCCCGTGGCATGGGCCCGCAATATCAAGGAAAAATTTGGTGTTGACATCAAATTTCCCATTATTGAAGACCTGTCCATGTCGGTGGCCAAGTCATATGGCATGATTCATCCGGGAGCTGCAGATACTTCAGCAGTCAGAGCAACCTTTATCATCGATCCTGAGGGTACTTTAAGGGCAATGGTTTACTATCCGATGACCAATGGCCGTTCGATTCCGGAATTTCTTCGGATCATCAGAGCATTGAAGGCTTCAGATGAGCATAAAATAGCAACTCCTGAAGGATGGCAACCAGGCGATAAAGTAATCGTTCCGCCACCTCTGGACGCAGAAGCTGCCGAAGCCCGTATGAATGAAGGTTATGAATGCACGGATTGGTATTTCTGTAAAAAGCAACTCTAGTTTCCAGGATTCTCTCAAGTCTCCGTCATACTAATTGCAACACCATTTCCCGGTGAAAGTGTCATAAACGCAATCATCTCGGATAAATCTGTAGGGGC
>CAYWJL010000276.1:0-3750 GCA_964458145.1 uncultured Desulfovibrionales bacterium
CAAGCATGCATTGCAGCAACGCAAAAAATACGCCCGGTGGCTCGATGCCGGTGACCTGGTGGTCGTGGCCAACGCCATGCTTATCATAATCGGTAGGGCCATGAAAATGCTCAAACGCCAGATTGAAACCCAGGGCAAGACCTTCGAGCAAACCGGCGGGTTCCAGGAACGGCTGACTGCCAAACGCATAGAAGCGAGGGACAAGGAAAGGCCGCCTTCGCCCGATTGCCCGCTGTGCGGCAAACCCATGCGACGAAGAACCTCGGCAAGGGGGCCATTCTGGGGGTGTTCGGCCTACCCCGACTGCACCGGCACTCGCCCCATTGACGAGAAATGACCATATTGACCTGATTGACCAGATTGACGGCAGAGGGCTTGTCGTCAACCCGGTCAATCCGGTCAACAAGGTCAATCAGGTCATCCCTGCAGGCCGTCAATCAGGTCAACAGGGGCAATCCGGTCACCCTCCTCCCTTCATCGACAAAGAAATCCTCTTCCGGGCCACATCCACCTCAAGCACCACTACTTCCACCTGCTGCCCCACCTTCACAATGTCGGCCGGGTCCTTCACGTACTTGTCAGCCAGCTGGCTGATGTGCACAAGGCCGTCCTGGTGGACTCCCACGTCCACAAAGGCCCCGAACCGGGTCACGTTGGTGACGATGCCCGGCAGACGCATGCCCGGTTCCAGATCCTTGATGGCGGCCACATTGTCGGCAAAGGCAAAGGGCTTGAACTCCGAACGGGGATCACGGCCGGGTTTTTTGAGCTCCTCCATGATATCCTGCAGGGTGGGCAACCCCACCTTGTCGGAGACATAGTTCTCAATGCGGATCTTTTTCTGCAATTCTCCGGAGCCCATGAGTTCCACGACAGTGCAGCCGAGATCACCGGCCATTTTTTCAACGACACCATAGCTTTCCGGATGCACGGCCGACCCGTCCAGGGGGTGCTTGCCCCCACGTATGCGTAAAAACCCGGCCGCCTGCTCAAAGGCCTTGGGGCCGAGGCGCTTGACCTTCAAGAGCTGCTTTCTGGTGGTGAAAGGGCCGTGCTCATCCCGGTAGGCCAGGATGTTTGCCGACAAGGTAGGGCCCAGACCGGACACAAAGGCCAGAAGCTCTCTGCTGGCGGTGTTCACCTCCACGCCGACCTGGTTGACACAGGAAACCACCACCTCTTCCAGAGTCCTCTTGAGTTCTGTCTGATCCACATCATGCTGGTACTGGCCGACCCCGATGGCCTTGGGGTCGATCTTGACCAGCTCGGCCAGGGGGTCCATGAGGCGGCGAGCGATGGACACGGCTCCCCGCACCGTGACATCGTGATCCGGAAACCCCTTACGAGCCACGTCCGATGCCGAATACACCGAGGCCCCGGACTCGTTCACCATGACCACGTTCACATCGGCTCCCAGATTCAGGGAGCGCACAAAGGACTCGGTTTCCCGCCCGGCCGTGCCGTTACCGATGGCCACGGCCTGAATCCGGTATGAGGTGCACAAGGTGGTCACCCGTTCGGCCGCCTGGTCCCGTTGCTTTGCACCGAGTGTTGGAAAGATGGTTTCGTAATGGACAAGCCCGCCCTGTTCGTCCAGGCAGACCAGCTTGGCCCCGGTCCTGAAGCCGGGATCGAGCCCCATCACCCTTTGTGCTCCCAGGGGAGCGGCCATGAGGAGTTCCCGCAGATTTTCCGCAAACACCCGGATGGCTTCCTGGTCCGCCCGTTGCTTGAGCTCGCCGCGAAGTTCCGTTTCCATGGACGGGGCCAGCAACCGTTTGTAGGCATCACGAGCTGCCAGTTCCATCTGTTTGCCTGATGGGGTGTTGTTCTTTACCGCATGCGAGATGACGAGTTCCATGCCCCGAGCCTCCTCAGGCAGGACGTGCAGTCCCAGAACCCCCTCGCGCTCCCCCCGGAACATGGCCAGAATCCGATGGCTCGGTGCCTGTGAAGCCTTTTCCGACCACGCGAAATAGTCCTTGAACTTGATTCCCTCCTCTTCCCTCCCCTTCTTCACCCTAGTGGCGATACATGACTGCCGGGCGAACAAGGTCCGCAAGCGCTTGCGAAGGCCCCCATCCTCACTCAGAACCTCGGCCAGAATATGCCGGGCCCCTTCAAGGGCCTGAGTCGTATCGGCAACGCCTTTGTCCTGGTCCACATAGGGTCTTGCCCAATCCTCCACATTTCCTGGTCGCTGACCTGCCAGCATATCGGCCAGGGGACCCAATCCTTTTTCCCGGGCCATGGTGGCTTTGGTTCGCCTCTTGGGTCTGTACGGAAGATAGATGTCCTCGAGCACAGTCAGATTCGCGGCCGCCAGGATCGATTTTTTCAGCTCACCAGTGAGCAGCTCCCGCTCCTCGAGGGAGGAAAGGATGGCATCTCTTCGCTGATCCAACTGGGCCAAACGGGCCAGACCATCCCTGATCCCGGCAATGACCACCTCGTCCAGCGATCCGGTCATCTCCTTGCGATAGCGGGCGATGAAAGGCACGGTCGCCCCTTCGTCCAACAGCCCGGCAACCTTGTTGACCTGTTCCGCACCAAGGCCCATCTCCCGGGCCACCCTCGAACATTGTTCTTCCACATGCACCTTCCACTATCAGAGTTCATCCAAAAAAGTTTTCTCTGCGTCCCAGCGCCTCTGCGCGAGAACAGCGATACCTTATTTGGATCGCGCAGAGGCGCTGAGACGCAGAGAAAGACAATAAAACGTATCTATTCAAGATGGTTGAAACGGATTCCATCAGCAGCCATCCCGGATCGAGTCCGGGATGGCGGTGCATTACCCCCCTCAATGCCTTTCTCCGCGCCTCTGCGCCTCTGCGCGAGAAAAAAATGAAGCAGACCCCCTCAACCTGGAATCCGTTCTGATACTCCATTGACACCAACCCCGCAAACGAATATTGGTCCAACCGATGAAACAAAAAGACACAGCGAAACAAACAGAAACGCCGCACCATACCCCCAAAAAGTTGTACACCGAAATTGTGGACCGGATCAGAACCATGATCACGGAAGACGAGCTCGGCCCGGGGGCGCGCCTCCCTGCCGAACGGAAACTGGCCCAGAGCTTCGGGGTTTCGCGCAATTCCGTGCGCGAGGCCATCAAACAGCTTGAAGAAGGGGGGATCCTGGAAAGCAGGATCGGAGCAGGGACCTATGTGGCTGCCAAGGACAAAGAGACCCTGGTCAGAGCCCTTGCCGGAGAACTCGAACGGGGGAAAACCAGAATCAGGGAAATCTTCGAGATCAGGACCATGCTCGAACCTCAGATTGCCGGATTGGCTGCCGCCAAAATCACCGGGCCCCGGCTGCAAAAACTGCGAAAGATCGTTGAAAAACAGGAAGGGGTTGTTGGTGATAGTAAAAAATTCACCACATTGGACACCCGCTTCCATACGCTGCTGGTTCAGGCTGCTGGTAACGATGTCCTGGAACAGGTTATGGTCACCCTGCGCAGCATCCTGAAAGAGAGCCGATCCGCACCCCTGATGACCACGGCCCGGCAGAAAATCTCCATCAAAGGGCACAATGCCATTATCACGGCCCTTGAGAACCGGGATGAACAAGGCGCTGTCAACGCCATGCTCGATCATATTCGAGACATCGAGCAACCCGATCGACCTTCGGATACCCCGTAAGCGCAGTCGCAAAAATTCCTGTCACACAAACAGGATGCCGAAAATTGTTTGTGCAGCCCCTCCCGGGGGGCTGCACAAACGGGCGATTCATGAATCGCCC
>CAYWJL010000277.1:0-775 GCA_964458145.1 uncultured Desulfovibrionales bacterium
GGCAGCCTTGGTGTCGCTGACGTCGGTGCCCTGAAGAGTTCTGCCATCTTCCGAAGGATTCACCGTGACCATGTATTCCCACAGCTGCCTTCCACCTGCACTGGCCTCTATCGATGCATCGTCAACGGGATCAAAGTAAACTGTAAGGTTGTGGGCCGTACCGTTCTCATCATAGGTCTTGATGGTCGTCTGATAGGTATACTTGCTGTCATCGATGGGTTCGTCCGCAGTGCCGTCCCAGTTGGAGAACATGGCAAATGCCGGATGGGGATCATATACGGTATTATACTTATTGTCCCCTTCTATCTTGTTGCTTGCCTGATCCGTGCTCTGGGAGTCGAGATTGGTCATGACACTGACGACACCCGTTGCCTGAGGCGGAGACTGAAAATTGTCCAGAACGATGTCCGTGGGAACCCCTTCGATTCGTGCTGTTGAGCTTTCCGTCGAAGTGGAGGTGGCTGCGATGGGGTTATTGTCATTCTGCACCTTCCAACCCTGCACCACATACCCGTGAGGATCGGTCAGCTTGCCATCGTCGTCGAAGCGAAAATTGCCGGCCCGGGTGTAATAGTCCACATCTTCACCTTGAGGTGAAACAACAAAGAATCCGTCACCGCCGATAGCCAGGTCGGTGGACTCGGTCGTTGTTGCCAAAGACCCCTGGGCAAAATCCGCCATAACCGTTCCCACCTGCACGCCGCGACCGATCTGACCGGAACCGGATGCCGTGGTGGTCGCCTGACTGAGGGCGTCCTCGAAATGCAGGCTCGAG
>CAYWJL010000277.1:785-3705 GCA_964458145.1 uncultured Desulfovibrionales bacterium
CTGCGGTGCTGACATTGGCGATATTGTTGCCGATAACCGTCATGGATTCCCCGTGCGCCTTGAGACCACTTGTTCCGGAGTACAGAGCTGCTGACAATCCCATAATTTCCTCCTTCTCCCCTGATCCGACGGCCCGGTGTTACATGGCCGCCGATTCCATTGTTGCGTATCGTTTATAGGACGATATCCTATTCCCCTGATTCTTCTGTATCCTGCCCGGAATCCGTCTGGACCATGGCCACTTCACGGACATCGAGCATGTCCACGGACCGTCCGTCCGAAAGGTTGAGCAGGGTCTGTCCGTTCACGGACTCCACGCTGGTGACGATTCCCGCCACTTCTGTGCTGGTGAGCACGGGTTGGCCGTTGGCATTTTCTGCGGCAAAGGTGACCGAGTAGGTGCCGTCGGGCTGTTCCTGATCGTCGTAGTCGATCCCGTCCCAATTGAAGGCATAGGTTCCAGCCTGCTGGGCGCCTACTTCCTCGGAATCGATCAGATTTCCGGCGGAATCGAAGACATTGATGGTCATACTCACTGCGGCATCCTCGATGGTATAATAGAGGGTGCTCGACTCATCCCCGGCCTTGCTGATAGTGCTGCCGGCCGACACGACGCCCTTACCGATGAAGTTCACACCGCTGAGCATATCCTGGGTACTGTTCTCGACCAGGGTGTCGATCCCTTCGGAGATATTGGTCATCTGTTCCAGGTTGGAAAACTGAGCCAGCTGAGAGATGAATTCGGTATCTTCCATGGGCTCCAAGGGATCCTGGTTTTCGAGCTGAGTGACCAGGAGCTGCAGGAATGCATCCTTGCCGAGCTCGGAACTGTCACCCGTGCTCTGGGCTGCTGCGGCCTGCTCTCTTTCGTAGGCTCCCAAAATGCTATCAGCTGTTTGAATTCCGGACATGGCGACCTCGTATCATGCGAAAAAATCAACTCCCCGGGGGGAAACATTTACCGTATGATCTGTATTTTGCATATCACGGGCCAAAAATTCTCCTCCCCGTTGCATCGACCGCCAACGCAGTTCCCGCATCCCTTCCTCGAACCGTTCCCGGGATTGATTGTGCTCCGAGCCACCGTTCCATTGTTCGGGGCGGTCATTGGATGCCATCTGATTCTGGACCTCCAGCTTTGTGACCCTAAGTCCCTGCTTTTCAAGCTGATCCTTGAGCTGAGAAATCTGATCACCAAGAATCTTGGAGGTTTCTTCCTTGGAGGTCCGAAGAACCGCATTGACCTCCTTCCCCTTGACCTGGAGGATCACCTGTACCGTTCCCAGGTTACCGGGATTGAGCTGCAGGGAGAGCTGCTTCCTGCCCTGCCCGAGGTTGCGGAAGGCACCCTGCTGGACCTGATCCAGAACGTTGCGGGCCAATTCACTGCGTGCGGACGTTGTTTCCCGAGGCGCTGTCTCCACATCGAACAAACTCCGGGAAAACATCCCGTCCGAGGGAGTTGCTCGCTCCCCGGCCTGCGGGGAAGTATCCCTGCCGCCATCAGGCAAGGGGCCGCCGTCCTTGTGCCCGGCATGCCCTCCATCCTTCAACAGTCCGGAATTCGTGGTTGTGGTCAGGGTTCGTTCGGCAAAACCTTCCTTTTTTTCATGGGAGGCAAAATCTTCCGCCTGATCCGGTCCTGCGAAAATAGAAGCCCGCACATCCCGACCATCGGTTCCAGGGGAATGGAGACTACCAACATGGGATTGTTCGCCCTGCATGGGGGGATTGTTCCGCCCCTGTATATTCGTCGGGATTGTTTCTTGAGCGTCCCGACTGCGAAACAGGACACTCTCCGTCAAGGGAGCCTTGAGTGATTCCCCCCCCCGCTCCGACTCCGTCCGAACGCTTTGAACCGAGGCGTCAACAGCGACACGCGTGGACACACGATCACTTTCAGCAACTTCCATCGCAGACTTCATGCCCGCAGCATCGTAAGAGGCGGAAGAGAGGGTTGGAGAAGACGTCTCCACCACGGTCTTTGTGTTGAGTACGGAACGCAGCCCCCGCCAGCCTTCGGAGGGACGATCGCCCGGCATTTGAACGTCCCTTTGCTCGAGCTTTTGGTTACGAGCAAGGCTTTCCGGGGTGTGGGTCCGTGTTTCCTTTTCCGCAGCCTGGGAGCCGGATTGCAAACGGTCCCTCATCGACTGCCTGGGATGCCCGACAGCGCGATCACCCTCTGTGAAATCACCTGCAATCTCGCCAACTGTTTCCACGCCCGAACCATCACGCAAACCCCGGCTTGAAACGGCATTCTGTGCGTCCCCACCGGAGTCGCCCTCGTTACCCGAAGCCATGCGACCTTCACGAAAAACTCTTGCAAGGGATTCGAGATACTCTCTTTCCTTCCCGGGCAGTCCGCGTATCACTTCATGAATCGTCCTGGACGAACCTGGTTGCAATGCAGTCGGAGCCGACGAACCGCTGGTAGAAAATGACCGGCCGGACTCTTCGTCCTGACCCACCACCCGCAAGAGTGCGTCGAGACGCCCGATAAGAGCAGGCAATGCACCAGGTGCGTCCGATTGTTCCCTCATGAGGCTGTCGGTTCCAGCGCTGTCCGGCCCTCCACTGCTTTGCAGGGACCTTCGAGTGCTGCTCGCCGTGGAATCCTGCCTTCCGAGTTCTGCACGAACCTCAGCGAGCAGCGTACGGATCTGTCCCTTTTCACGGGCCCAGGCAGTGGTTTCGCTCTCGGTATTGCCTACCCCGGTCGCCACGGCACGCCTTCCGGCGGTTTCGCTCGAGCGGGGCGTGGCCATTGCATCCAAGGCACGCTCCACCCTGACGAGCAAGGTATCGACTTCTTCAGCAGCCGCGACGACCAACGGGTTTTGCTCTGAAACGAGTTCGCTATCCCGTAAAGGTGCCTGCGTCCCTGCTCCTGGACCGGTATGCTGCGATTGCCCGGCAA
>CAYWJL010000278.1:0-3699 GCA_964458145.1 uncultured Desulfovibrionales bacterium
GAGTTTCAAAGCGCCCAGAACGGGGCAAGCCAGCCATGAGAACAAATCAGCCCTGCGGAAGAGTCACTCGTGTGTTGACTAAAAAAAGTCCGCCATATAACCAATCTATGTTGTGTGACGAAAACTCCGTGCCCGGCAGGGTAGGCAGGAGAACTTCTTCACGATGTTTGCATACAGGTTGTCCGTACACTCTTTGTGGACTGAACGGGTGTTTGACGCGTGGTTGAATGATTGGCGGTCCGGCAGCGATCCCGGGATGGGGGGCCGGTCCTGGAATGGATTGGGGACGATTTCGCTCAAGAAAAAGGAGAATTGCAATGGCTATCAGGATTGGATTGAACGGGTTCGGGCGGATTGGTCGGTACATGGCCAGGCTTCTGGCCGGAGACAACGATTTTGAATTGGTCGTGGTCAATGGGCATCGCGGGACGAACAGCGATTTGGCTCATCTGCTGCGGTACGATTCCGTGCACGGGACCTTTTCAGGGAAGGTGGAGGCCAATGACGAAGGTTTCCTGCTGGATGGCAAGCAGGTGGCCATCGAGCGCAACGCTCCTGCCGATTGGGATTGGGGCAAGTACGATGTGGATATTCTCCTGGAGACGACGGGAATTTTCAAGGACCGTGAGAATTGCGACAAGCATCTGGCAGCGGGCGCCGGAAAAGTGATTGTCAGTGCTCCGGCCAAGGGCGCGGACGTGACCGTGGTCATGGGGGTCAATCAGGACGAATACGATCCCTCCTACAAGGTCATATCCAATGCCTCGTGCACTACCAATTGTCTCGCCCCGGCCGCCAAAGTGGTCAACGATGCCTTTGGAATCAAACACGGTCTCATGACCACCATCCATTCCTACACCATGAGCCAGCGGATTCTGGACGGCACCCACAAGGATTTACGACGTGCCCGGGCCGCTGCCCTGTCCATGATCCCCACGACAACCGGGGCGGCCAAGGCCGTGACCCAGGTCATTCCCTCCCTGGCAGGCAAGCTGGACGGCATGGCCGTGCGCGTGCCCACCCCCAATTCTTCTCTGGTCGATTTCGTGTGCGAACTGGACAAGGCCACCAGTGTCGAAGAAGTCAACGCAGCCCTGAAGGCGGCGTCCGAAGGCCCCATGAACGGACCTCTGGGATACAGTGACGAACCCCTTGTCTCCATCGACTACAACGGAAGCATCCACGGTGGCGTGGTCGATTCCCTGTGCACGGCCGTCATGGATGGAACCATGCTCAAACTCCTGCTCTGGTACGACAACGAGGCCGGGTTCTCCAACCAGCTGCTGCGGCTGACCAGGATGGTGGCCAGGGATATGTAGGTGGTGAGTGCGCAGGGCTCAGTGCGCAGTGCGCAGGAAAGGACTGGCACTCTCATCTCGCGATGAAATATCGAGGTGCGCAGCACCTTGAAATAAAGGCGGAATCCGTTCAGTATGGGGCGGATTCCGCCTTTTTCGATTCCTGCTCCCTTGCCTTCGGAACAGTTGTTCTCTAGGAAAAAGATTTCCGCGACGTTCTGTGTCCGGCTGGACGTTCAACCCCTACATCCCCCTTCCATGTCAGACTTCACCCATCTTCACTGCCATACCGAATATTCCCTGCTCGACGGTGGTATACGGATCAAGGATCTCTGTACCCAGGCCGTTGATTTCGGGTTTTCTTCGGCCGCCATTTCCGATCACGGTAACCTGTTCGGGGCCATGGTCTTCTATCAGATGGCCAAAAAATTCGGGATCAAGCCCATCATCGGCTGCGAGGTCTATGTCACCCCGGGGAAGATGCAGGACAAGGATACCCGGACCAGGTACCATCTTCTGCTCCTGGCCCAGAACAACCAGGGGTACAAGAATCTGGTCAAGCTCGTTTCCGACAGTTTTCTGGACGGGTTCTATTACAAGCCGCGGGTGGACAAGGCCAAGCTCATTGAGTGCAGCGAGGGGATCATTGCCTCGTCGGCCTGCCTTCAGGGGGAGGTTCCCTATGCCCTGCGCCACAAGGGCATGGACGAGGCCCTTGCCGCTGCCCGGGAATATGCCTCCATCTATCCGGACCGGTTTTATCTCGAGCTCATGGTCAACGGCCTCAAGGAGCAGGAGCGGGTCAACGAGCAGATGAAGGAGCTGGCCGAGACCACGAAACTTCCCCTGCTCGCCACCAACGACTGTCACTATCTCTACAAGGAAGATGCCGAGGCCCACGATATTCTTTTGTGCGTGGGCACGGGCAAGCTGGCCAGTGATGCCAAGCGGCTCAGGTTCGATACGGATGCCTTCTATTACAAGTCGCCCGAGGTCATGGAACACGAGTTCAGGGACTGCCCCGAGGCCCTGGAAAACGCCGCGCGCATTGCCGAGGCCTGCAATCTCGATCTGACCCTGAACCAGCATTATTTCCCGGTTTACGATGTTTCCGAAGGCCGTACGCTCGACGAGGAGTTCGTCAAACTGTCCAATGAGGGGCTCAGAGAGCGTCTGGACCAGCTCCCCTACGAGGTGGACGAAGAGCTCTATCAGGCCCGCATGGATCAGGAGCTCGATATCATCATCGAGAAGGGGTTTCCCGCCTATTTTCTCATTGTCCAGGACTTCATCAACTGGGCCAAGGGCAGGGGCATTCCCGTGGGCCCCGGACGCGGTTCGGCGGCCGGGAGTATCGTGGCCTGGTCCCTCAAGATCACCGATCTGGATCCCATCAAGTACCATCTCTTTTTCGAACGTTTCCTCAATGTGGAACGCGAGTCCATGCCGGATATCGACGTGGATTTCTGCTACAACCGTCGGGAAGAGGTCATTCGCTATGTGACCGAAAAGTACGGCAAGGACCATGTGGCCCAGATCGTGGCCATGGGAACCATGAAGGCCAAGGGCGTGGTCCGGGACGTGGGCCGGGTGCTGGATATCCCCCTCAAGGAAGTTGACAAGATCGCCAAGCTTATCCCCGACGATCTCGGGATGACATTGCAAAAGGCCCTGGAGCAGGAGCCGGAACTGGGCAAGCTCATGCAGTCCGACGCCCGGGTGGACAAGCTCATAGCCATCTGCAGACGCCTGGAAGGGCTGGCCCGTCACGCCTCCACCCATGCCGCCGGGATCGTCATTTCCCAGAAGCCCATGACCGAGTACCTGCCGCTCTTCAAAGGCAAGAAGGGCGAGGTCATTACCCAGTTCGACAAGAAAAAGGTCGAGGTGGCCGGGCTGATCAAGTTCGACTTTCTGGGGCTCAAGACACTGACGGTGATCGATGACGCCCTGAAACTGATCGAAAAGAACGGCAAGCCCGTCCCGGATGTGGAAAAACTTCCCCTGGACGATCCCCAGTCCTACGAGCTCCTGTGCAAGGGAGAGAGCGACGGGGTATTTCAGCTGGAAAGTTCGGGCATGAAGAACGTGCTTCGGAGCATGCGGCCGAGCCGCCCCGGTCCCCTGGAAAGCGGGATGGTGGATCTGTTCGTGCGCAGGAAGCACGGCGAGGAAAAGGTGGAATATCCCTACCCGAGTCTCGTACCCGTGCTTCAGCCCATTCTCGAGGATACCTACGGGGTCATCCTCTATCAGGAACAGGTCATGAAGATCGCCTCGGATCTGGCCAACTACTCCCTGGGTGAAGGTGACATTCTGCGCCGGGCCATGGGCAAGAAGGACCCGGCGGTCATGGCCAAACAGCGGACCCGTTTTCTCCAGGGAACCAGGGAGAACGACA
>CAYWJL010000279.1:0-3699 GCA_964458145.1 uncultured Desulfovibrionales bacterium
AAGGGCCCGATTATACGACCCGACACTAAACACGCTCTGACAAGGGAGGGGGACTCGTTTGATGATAATCCGTCACCTCTGTCTGATATGATATTGGGACCGGTAAGCTGAACCTCGGACGGGATTTGATTCAAAACTACAAGGGAGGTCGAACCGATATGACACACAAACGCTGCATAACAACCCTGATCCTGGCGTTGATCCTGGGTGCCGGGACCATGGCCCTGGGACTCATGGCTCCGGAGTATTATGCCGAGAGGTCGGAAAATGCTCTGATCAAGGCGGTGGGAAGGATCGAACGGATCGATATCCTGGAGGTGGGAAAGCATTTTACCACCAAACGGGTCATTTTTCAGCGGGAATTTACGGTGACCGAAGAGACCGGCCCGGTGTTCAACGGAACCTGCAAGTCCGTTGAGACCGAGTTTCAGAAACGACACGGCCTGGTCGGTCCCAACGTCTATTTCTATCCTCGTCAGGGTGACAGGGTGTACGTGACCATCACCGAACCGGGGGGACAGATCACCTCGCTGACGCAGGTGACTCCGGAACTGGAAAAGGCCCTGCGCAGCGCACCGGAATCCATCAGGTACGGAATGAGCAGGGCCTTTGTTCAGGAATGATCGAAGAGCAACAATTGCTGGCCGGGACCAGACTTTTCAGGCTGAAGAATGACGTGCAGATTTACAGACTATCATTCTTGGTTATCGCCTTTTTGCTCGTCATCCCGGACGTGATCCGGGATCTTGAACGGTCCGAAGAATGGTTCGACGATTGTTCGACATCATGTCCCTCAAGATCCCGGCCTGCGCCGGGATGACCAGAGGGCGGGCATGGATTCTCCGTGCCCGGGCATTCCGAATGAATACTACATCAACGCCGTACTGAAATACCGCTCAGCCCTGTCCGGCAGGATGGTGGCCACATTCCCAGCCATCTTCTCGACCATCTTCCGGCAGGCCCAGACATTGGCGCCCGAGGAGATGCCCACCAGCAGGCCGTGATTCCGGCCCAATTCCCGGGTGGTGGTGATGGCGTCCTCGTCCGTGACTTCGATGATCTCGTCCACCAGGGACGTGTCCAGGATGTCGGGCACAAACCCGTCGCCGATTCCCTGGATCTGGTGCAGTCCCGGCTCATGGCCCAGCAGGGCGGAGACGTTCTTGGGCTCCACGGCCACGATGCGTACATCCGGCTTGTGCTCCTTGAGAAAGCTGCTCACCCCCTGCAGGGTCCCTCCGCTTCCCACGCCCGCCACGAAACAATCGATCTCTCCGCTCATCTGCCGCCACAATTCCCGGGCGGTCTCCTCGTAATGGATACGCGCGTTGTCCGGGTTCTCGAACTGCTGGGGCACGAACACGTTGGGATCGCCTGCCGCAATTTCACGGACCTTGTCCACGGACCCGCCGATACTCTCCTCGGCCGGGGTCAGGATGAGCTCGGCCCCCAGGGATGTTATCAGCCGCTTGCGCTCGTCGCTCATGTTCTCGGGCATGACGATGCGTACCTTGTACCCCTTGAGTCGACCCACCAGGGCGATGCCGATACCCGTGTTGCCGGATGTGGGCTCGACAATGACCGAATCCGGCTTCAGCCGACCGTCACGCTCGGCCCCTTCGAGCATGGCCAGGGCCACTCGGTCCTTGACACTGCCGCCGGGGTTGAGAAATTCCGCTTTGGCAAAAATGTTTTCCCCCCTGAGTTGTATGAGCGGGGTGTTGCCGATGAGATCGAGAATATTGTCGGTAAGCATGTGGTGTCCTTTGTATGCGTAAATGGGGAGGGTTCAGGCAGAGATGCGTAGCCCATGGCTTATGGGGTATGTCAAGGCAGTATGAAGAGGGTTTGATTGGAGATGAAGCGAATATCTTTGTATTCAAGCTGGTTGCTTTTTTGTGACGATTGGGTTGAGGCAGGTTCCCTGCGAGAATCACGTGTGTTTTTGTGCTGCCCGGCATCATCAAACATTGCTGCAAAACAAAAAAGCATTGCATGTAAAAATGAGAAGGGATAACTATCCGGTTTAAAAGATTCAATGATGAGAGATGGGTTGATTTCATCCTGCCGCAGAACACCGGGAGAGAATGCGCGATGCAACCGCTCGAAATGGATACTCCGGAAACGTGTGAGCCCATATTCGTTGCCAGACAACCGATTTTCACAGTCGACAGGGAAATCTGGGGGTATGAACTTCTTTTCAGGGACTGTCAGGCTCCCAACGTGGCGAGGTGCCCTTCGGCGGAACTGGCAACCCACCAGGTCATAGCCGACGGCTATCAGCTGGCTTGTCCGGGAATAGGTGAGGGACTCAAGATCTGCATCAATTACCCCAGGGAGCTGCTGCTGGAAGACATGCCCCTGGCCCTGCCTCCGCAGACGTCGGTCATCGAGATTCTCGAAGATACCCAGGTCGATGACGAACTCGTCGAACACATCTCGATGTACCGGGAACATGGATATACCATCTCTTTGGATGATTTTGTGGGACAGCAACATCTTCGCCCCCTGATCAAAATGTCCGATGTCATCAAGGTGGATGTCTTGGGCATGGACCTGCCCTCTCTCGAAATGCTCGCCCGAAGACTCAAGATGCTCCACCGAACGTTGCTGGCGGAAAAGGTCGAAACCATGGAGATGTTTTTTGCCACGCAAAAGATGGGATTCGAGCTGTTTCAGGGATTTTTTTTCAGCAGGCCCGTGGTCATACCCGGGTTCAAGCTGTCTTCCAGTCAACTCTCCCGGGTCAAGATTCTTGCCGCCTTGAGTCAGGACGAGTGGGAAATGGATCAACTGGCCGAGATCATCAAAGGGGATGTGGGCCTGAGCTATCGGCTGCTCCAGTTTATCAACTCGACCCATTTCAGTCTTCCCAACACCATCACCTCGATCCTGGGGGCCCTCAATCTGCTCGGTCATCACAACGCCCTGCACTGGCTGCGGGTGACCATTTTCGCGGACATGGGCAGTTCCGATGCGGCCAGAGAGCTGGTCTGGTTGTCCGTGTACCGTGCCCGCTTTCTGGAACTCATGGCCGGATTGCGTCCAACGATCATGCCCCCGGACGCCATGTTCCTCATGGGGCTTTTTTCCTGCCTGGACGTCATGCTCAAGCGTCCCATGGCCGAACTCCTCGAGCGGATTCCGTTGGAAGCGAAACTCAAGGAGGCGATCGTCGATCCCTTTGGGTGCGGGTGCATATGGGTCGATTTCCTGCACGCCCTCGAGCGCGCCATGTGGGGAGAATGCAATAGGATCCTCAAGCAGGCCGGAGTGGACCAGGAAACCGTGGCCGCCATCAGCACCCGGTCCCTCGCCTGGGCCGGAGCCATGCTCGGCTATGATGGTGCCCATGGCGGGGGTGAGGGAATTGACACATAAATGAACAAATGCGAGCGGGACGCCCGCCTTCCCGGGAAAAGGGATATTGCGCCCCAACATTTCGTGTTTCAAAAAGGGTGTGCTTGAGCTTTTCTGGTACGTCGTATTGTCGTGTGATCGACGATACGACTTTTTTATTTGTCGATTTTGGTGAGGTCCGTTTTTCCCGGACGCATTGTGATTCTGCGCTGTGCCTTGCGGCCTCCCTCTTGTGAGCCTGCATTCTGCTTCATCGAGATCTTGCTGGCCCTTTATTTTTCCGGATTTGCCGGACTTGCCATGATTTTTTGGACGACAAACTTTTAACAAACTAGAATC
>CAYWJL010000280.1:0-3698 GCA_964458145.1 uncultured Desulfovibrionales bacterium
GCGCGAGGCCCGTGCAAAGGGACTCGCTGCCCGCATGGAGTTCTGGCAATCGCGCCAAAAAACCGAACAAGGCTCTCTCGAACAATTCACCAAACTCGCCCTGACCATGGGAAAAGAAATCGAAGCGGCCATGATCGGCATGGACGAGGCCTCCAAAAAACTCCAAAAGATCTCACAGGATATAGACAGGATCAAACAACGGATCACCGCCATCCAGGGGACCAGAAAAAAGAACTGGAAGATCACCCTCGGCTTCTCCCCGGGCAAGGAAACCACTATCCCCTGTTCCTGGTCCTACGCGGTGAGGGAATGCGGCTGGACACCCATCTATCGTCTCGAGGCCCTGCCGGAGAAGAAACAGGTCCGGTTCACCTGGCAGGCCAAAGTCCATCAGGGCACGGGAGTGGACTGGAACAATGTCCGTTTGTCGCTGGCAACCGGCAAGACCCATATGCGCCCGACGCCCCCGCGGATCAGGCCATGGATACTCAAGCCTTCGGAACCCGTGAGCATTGACAGCACGTCGTTCATGCTGGAAGAAGCGGCTGCGCCGCAGCCCGTCATGAAACGGGCGGCCCTTGCCGCACCGAATCAGGCCGTGGAACAGCGCAAGGGAACCTTCTCCACCTGGGATCTCGGCCCACGGACCATCGTTGCCGGTGACGACGTGCGCGTCAGAGTCAAGGATGCTGTGTGGCCCGCGTCGTTCACATACATCCTGCGTCCCAGCGTCAATGGATTCGGATTCCTGCACACAAAAATCGACATCGAGAAATCTCTCGACCTCCCCCATGGCGAGGCCATGTTCCTGGTCGACGGTGCCTTTCTGCACAAACAGGGATTCTCCTTTTCCGGCAAAAAGCTCGACCTCTTTTTCGGACCCGATCCCCTGGTGACGGCCAAGGCCGTGCTCAAGGACAAGAAGTCCGGAACAAGCGGCGTATTTTCCAACAAGGAAACCTGGACCTGGGATTGGGACCTGATCATCAAAAATCACAAACCCATGCCCATCGAGGCCGTTGTCGAGGAACCCAGGCCCATCTCCCGCGATGAAGCCATAACCCTGAAAGTTACCGGCACACCGGCACCCGGGGAAAAAAACAACAAACCGGAAATCATGATCTGGTCCCTGAAGCTTGCTCCCGGAACCGAGCAGACCATATCCATGCACGTGGAAGCCGAGGCTCCCGAGGACATGAACGTGGATCCCGGATGGCGGTGGTAACCAGACGATCATCAACCACTCACAAGGAAAAAATATGCGCGATCTGCACGTCAACGATGTCATCAAGGAATTCAACCGCTACTATCTGGATGCGACCCTCAACGACGAACGGGCCATCCTGGACATAGGCGAAGGACGCCGCTTCAAACGGGAACAATTTGCGGAATTGTACAAGCCCCTGTTTCTGACCCTCTGGGTCCATGCCCTGGATACCCATCACAAGGATGCCTCGGACACGGTGAGAGACGCCTACCTCAAGGGAATCAAGGCGTGCTTTCGCAAACAGAAAGGCGAGTACGAGCGTATGGTCGGTCTGGTCATCGAGTACGAATCCATGCTTGGCGACTTTTCCGAAGAATCATTCCGGCTCACGGCCCAGGAAATTGTCAAAAAGGTTTCCAGAAACAAGGAAGCCCTGGCCGACAGGGCCCAGCGCCTTGGAGCAAAGATGCAGAATCGCCTTGCAGACTTTGAAACCATGCTCAGGGATGTAAGCATCTCTATGGATACCCCATAAAAATTCATACTCATTCAGGATTGGCCGCATACTCTCCCGGTACGACGCATCCGTCTCGATACAGGCACCGAATGAGTCCCCCACCCTGGTCAGGGCGGGGTTAGGGGCGGGTCGTGTCACCGCTCCCTTCCGCTGCAATCTTGAAACCCTCCCCCAGCCTTTCCCCGGATGAACCACCAACAACGCAAAGGGCCGTGCCAGAATTTCTGGCACGGCCCTTTGCGTTCCGGCAAACGATGCAAACAATCAGCTCGACGCGGCAGACGCAGTCTTGCTCCCGGACGAGGTGGAGGCGGAGGAAGAGGTGGAAGCAGGGGAAGAGGAGGAAGAGGAGCTCTCGGCCTTGGCCGGTTTGGCGGCTTTATCCTTGTTCCCGTTCCCATTTCCGTTTCCGTTCCCGTTCCCCGGTGCATTGGGTGAGGTGTGCTTGTTGCAGTAATCCGTTACATACCAACCACTTCCCTTGAGCACGAACGAGGTATGGGAAACGATCCGCTTGGATTCACCCGTGCAGATGGGACAGGGAAATTGTTTCTCCTCGTACCCGCTCTGCCATTCTTCAAAAATGTGACCACAGTCTTCACAGCAATACTCGTAAATAGGCATTGTCCAACTCCATTGTGTGTCCGGGCATCCCAACGGATACCCGGGTTGACCCCGACAAAATATCTGAACACCCGGCCTGCGGGCGTTGAACCTAACGGGTTTGACTCCGCATGCACCCAAAACCCTTCAAATGAGCAGGTTGCGTGCATATCACAAGGGTTCGCACCTGCGTGCTTGCGGCCCCCAAAAAACAGACGGGTATATATATTGGGCAGCATTTCCTTCTGTCAACCTCACAGAACAGATTTTTATGCAGCCGCACCCCGTTTGCAGGCATGGCTTCGCGGATGAACGGCTCTCAAATCAGATCGAGTTCCTCAAAACAGAGATACAGATCCCGGCTCACCCAGGCATCGGTGGCCGCATAGCCCTGTTGCTTGCGGGTCAGCGACGCCCGTCCCCAATTACTGCGCTGGGCCCCCTTGCCGATGCGAAACCCCAGAAAATTGGCGGCCATGTTCCGAAGCCCCCGGGTCATGAAGCCGTGGTGCTCGCTGATGCAACTCAAATCCGTAAAACCGCCCTCCTCAAACCGCGTGTGCTGCTTGAGGCCGAGAATGTCGTCGCGCACCGCCACCCCGGCCTTGATAACCGCGTCATCGGCAAGCAGAGAGACCAGCGGATCGGCAAGGGACGTCTTTTTGAGCTGAAAAAGATACACGCAATCACTCCCGGCAAGCTGCAACAGAGCAGGTCTGAACGACTGCCCCTTTTTGAACGCCGGTTTTGTTTCCGTATCAAACCCCAGCACCCTTTCGCGCGACAAACGCTCGCACGCGCTATCCACGTCTCCAGGATCGGTCACCAATGTGATGGGACCATCATACTGGCGCAGGGGGAAGTCGTTGATCGCTTCCTTGGTCAGGCGTTCGCGGGTGGGAAACGAGGCATTGGTCATGACGAACCTCCCCCCGCGAAAACATCGCAGTTTCCTGCAGTGCATGCGAATTTCATGCAGCAGGTACACCTCAACGATATACGCAAACAGCCAAAATGCGTTTTTCGTAGTCTATATTCCATAATCGTATTCACATAATCCAATCTATCACTCCACCTCGAGCTTTTCCGATCCGTTTGAAAAAGTCATTGTATAACAGGCATATTTATAGTATATAAGCGACCAATTTTATTGCTCGCCTGCAAGGAGCAGGAATCGGCCATTTTCCACATTTTCCATCCTCATCCCCAAAGCCGACCCCTATACCCTTGTCCCGGCGATCTTTCAACATCTTGACGCTGCCCGAATTCCGAATTTTCCGACATGAATGTCCCGGTAGGGGCGGATTCCATATCCGCCCTTATGGATTCCATATCCGCCCCGGATGTAATTTTATACCCCGGATACCATAT
>CAYWJL010000281.1:0-2699 GCA_964458145.1 uncultured Desulfovibrionales bacterium
ACCTTTGACGCGTGAAGCTATCGGGTTTGCCGTGGAATTTGTCGCGTCCCTTGATGGTGCCGCCCGTTGCACTCCATGAACAGGAACGAGTGGCATGTGTACATGGTGCGTTGCCGGGATAACTCCCTGTATACAGGTGTTGCTATTGACGTCAGTAAACGCTTCCAGGAACATCGCTCCGGTAACGGGGCCCGATACACCAGGGCCAGAGGCGCTGTAGAACTCGCGTATTCCGTGGCCCTGATCTCCAAATCCCAGGCTTATGCCGTGGAATACAGGATAAAGCGGCTTGTCAAATCATCCAAGGAGCGCATTGTCAGGGAAAAGTGGAGCACCCGGGAACTGCTCGAGTATCTGGGACTCTCCAAAAGATAGACCACGGTCGGTTGCAGCTCAGGGGGTCCCAAACGAACAAAAAGGGCCGGAGTTCACGACTCCGGCCCTTTGCATTTTTCTGTTCCCGGATTGCCTACCCGCAGGTCGTGTACCCGCATGCCTTGCATATCTTGCACCCTCCTTCGGGCACATAGGCGTGCTTGCCGCATTCCGGACAGGGATCTCCCAGCCCCTTGGAGACGATGGTCTGATCGTCCATGTCCAGGGATACATAGTGGCGCAGGATACGGGCAATGATGGCTGCTGCATCAATAATATTGTAACTGGATCGGTCCAACTGGGTGATGATCCGGTTGATGGGCATGCCCACGCGGAGAAGCAGGCTTGCCAATCGTGTGATGGTTTCCCAGAGGGAGTATTTTTCCTGGAAGACCTGTTCGTTGTAGATGCCGTCACCCGTCACCCCCGCCTCCTTGGGAAGTTTCACAAAGATCTCGATGGGATTGCCTGATTCGTCCAGGGAGACGATGATGTACATCTTGGACCCCTTCCACATGACCCGATGGCGTTCGGCACGTTCGATATCCCTGAGTTCCCGCTCGAACAGGGTGGGATTCTGTCCCAGCATGGTCGGCTCGGCGTCCTTTTTGTTCTCCTCGGTTTTCCCCAATACCCCTTTTTTGCAGCCGTTTCTGAATATGGTCACCCCCTTGAGTCCGTGTTTCCAGGCCTGGAGATAGATCTGGAAGATGACTTCCTTGGGGGTTTCCTCGGGCAGGTTGATAGTGGAGGAAATGGAACTGTCCGTAAATTGCTGGATAGCGGCCTGCATGCGGATGCGGTCCATGTAATCCAATTCATCGGCCTGGACGTAGTTGAGCCTGTCCTTGAGTTCCAGGGCGGTGTATTTACCGAAAAGGTCTTCCTGGTTGGTTTCCAGCATCCATTTGAGGGGGGGCATGTGGGTGAACTCGAAGACCTTGCCCGCTTCCAGCCGGGTTTCTCGTGTGTAGCTGAACAGAAAAACCGGTTCGATCCCCGATGTACAGTTGTCCGACATGATGGAAATGGATCCGGAAGGACCGACCGTGTTGAATGCTGTGTGCCGAAGACCCGTGGCAAGGATTTGTTTGCGCAGGGGTGCCGGAAGGTTGAGGTGTGCGATGTACGGGCATTCCAGAAAGCGTTTTCGGGCAGCCTTGTCCTTAAGAGCCGGTACACAGCCCAATTTGTCGGCGATATCCGCACTTACCTCGATTTCGGCAATGGCCTTTTCCCGAAGGATGTTTTTGATGAAGTCGATGGATTCGTCACTGCCGTACCGCATGTTGAGCATGGCCAGCATGTCACCGAGTCCTGTGAACTCGATGC
Source organism: uncultured Desulfovibrionales bacterium (assembly GCA_964458145.1). Taxonomy (GTDB): domain Bacteria; phylum Desulfobacterota; class Desulfovibrionia; order Desulfovibrionales; family Desulfomicrobiaceae; genus Desulfoplanes. The sequence goes on from CAYWJL010000281.1 coordinate 1,708, forward strand.
CGATGCGTTTGCCGTAGCGATCGGCCTCCCTGTGCTCCTCAAGAGGATGCTTGTCCTGATTGAGGTCGGACATGGTATCCATGAAGGCAACGGTCAGGGTGATATCGTTTTTGAAAAGCTCGGTATCGAACCGGGCTTCCTTGGTGAAGGGGTTGTTCACATAGGTGTGCAGAACCAGGGCTCCCAGCAAGCAGTTGTTCCAGTATCCCAGGCTCTGTTCTCCGCAGGGATTGGTGGACATGGGCTTGAGGCGCTGTTCGTCGATGAAGGTTCCTGGGGTCTGTTTGTGGGTTGTGTCGAGATACAGAATGACGGGATCCCCGGATTGCCAGGCCGAAGCACTGATTTCCTCGAGAAGGTCGCGTGCCTTGATGGTGGAGTAGGGCTTGAAGGGGAGACCGAGCTCCTGCCAGCGACTGTAGTCCCCATCCCACAGAGTATTGTAGACGGACCGAACGGGATCGAAGATGCCTGATGATTTTTTGCGACGCCGGGCAACGGAGAAAATCAGTTTGCCTTCGGGAAGATTGGCAAGATCTTCACCCGTGGGGAGATCGGGCTGCACTTCGATGGTGTGATGTTCAGGATTGACCGAAACGATCTTGTAAACGATTTCCCCCTCGATGCGATCATCCTTGTGGGGATCCAGGGCTGCAAAGACTTCGGGATGGAGTTGCAATGTGGATGCATCGAGGACCTTGGCCGAGATGCGGGCGCGTTCCGGGAAGGTAAAAGTCCATTCCAGATCCTCTTCCACGGCCTGCATGAATTCGTCCGTAACCTTGAGGCTGATGTTCGCGCCGAACACGTCCTGAGTTTTTCCTGTCAGAGAATCGACCCCGAAGATTTCTTCGGGTTTGCTTTTGCTCCAGATGAAACGTCGCGTATCGGGATGGCGGATGTCCAGGGAGATCATGAGGGCTCCCCGTCTGCCGTTCTGGCCGATGGTGTTGGTCAGTTCGCTGAAAAGGGGCATGAAGCTGACCGCGCCC
>CAYWJL010000281.1:2709-3663 GCA_964458145.1 uncultured Desulfovibrionales bacterium
GGACACGTTCAGCCGGATCCGGCCGCGCCGATCCTGGCCGATGGTGTTGGACAGCTCGCTGACACGCGGCATGCAGCTGCATGCGCCCGAAGAGCTGACCGCTGCGTTGTTCACCGGATCGCCTGCGGGTCTGAGGATGGTGATGTCGATGCCGCTGCCGCCCCGGTACGAATAGGTCCGTGCCAGTTTTTTCTGAGCTTCGAAGATACCTTCCAGGGAGTCGGATTCTATCTTGGCCAGGTAACAATTACTCAGAGAGCACTTGCTGTACTCGTTACCGAGACCGCTCAGAATGGAACCTGCCGGGATGAATCGGCCCGTCTGGACCATTTCACAGACCTGTTCGTTCTCTTCGTTGTCGAATCGGGAGTGCTTCAGGAATTCCCGGCACAATCGGTTTCGGACGTCTTTGAAGGAGTGTTCCTGGAGTCGGCCCTTCTGATCCCGGATTTGATATTTTTTGGAACTGACGGATTCCTGAAACCTGACATGTTCCTCAAGGGCCATTTTAGCCGATTCGCGAGTGATGAGTGGAGGTTGGGACATACGTTGTTTCCTTGCAGAGTGCTTCGGCATGCTCGCACCCGAACTACGAGGTTGAAGATGAGACGGACAACAGGAAAAGGTTGCTGACTGGAAGAAGATACACAGCGGCGGCACCGTTCCGGAATCGCACCGGATTGCCTCGTTCCCGGTTGGAAAATCGAAAAGTCGAAGTTGTAAAACCTACACACAAACCAGGGATGAAACAAGAGGGGCTGAAGCCGCATATTCACCTTCTATGTGGAGAAAAGCGAGAATGGACGGGAATTTCCTCCTGTTGGAGGAAATTTTAGAAAGAGTTTATTTTTTTTAAGGGTAAATGAAAGAGTAAAAGTTTATGAATTAAAACAGTAGGTTAGCTCTGAAGCAAAATGAGACTATGCGGAAAAAGAAGCCCGGACCATGATCCCC
>CAYWJL010000282.1:0-3650 GCA_964458145.1 uncultured Desulfovibrionales bacterium
GAATCAGCCTGCGAGCAGGCACCGGGGTTGGGGTTGCTGCCTATGACCACGGAGCTCGGGGAAGAGAAGACCCTGACCCGATTGCGGGTGACGCATATGCCCTCGGGGCTGCCTGTTTCCGGGTATGAAATCCATCATGGGCAAACCCGTATGCTGGATGAGGAGATGAGCAGGCCTCTTTTTTCGGGAACAAATGATGTCGTGGGGCTGGCCAACACCCTGGGAAATGTCTGGGGTGCCTATGTCCACGGCCTGTTCGATGCCGACGGGTTCAGGCGTCATGTCCTGGATGGATTGCGTACAAAAAAGGGGCTTGTTCCCAAGGGAAGGGTACAGGTTGCCTATAATGTGGAGGAAGGGTTGGATCGTCTGGCCAAGGCCGTGGTGGAGCATCTGGATTGGGACCGGATACGGTCCATGGTGTTGGGGTAGAATATATTACACGCATTCCATCCAAATTGAATACCAAACAAAACACATAATTCCATATCCGTCCCGAATCAAATACCAAACAAAATTCCTGTAGGGGCGGATTCCATATCCGCCCTGATGCATTTCGGGAACGACGATGGACCAATGGATTTCCTATCCCACTATCGCACAACATCGATGTATCCGAGAATGGGGCAGAATGTGGTGGAATGGGGCAGATATGGAATCTGCCCCTACGGAATTTTGTACATATTTGTACCTTTGGAGGACACAACAGAAATGACCAACATACATATACGACCATGCGCCCCGGATCAGATCGAGAACACATCCATGGCCATCATCGATTCCGAGGTCCCGGACAAGCCTTTTTCCGGGCTGGAATGGCTCATTGCCCGGCGCATGGTGCATACCACGGCGGATTTTGATCTGCTGAGCCACATTATGTTTTCCCCCGGTGCTGTGGATGCGGGAATGACCGCTCTGAAAAAGGGGTGCGTGGTGTACACGGACACGCAGATGGCCCGGATGGGCATTCCCCTTCGGCGGATGACGCCTCTTGGGTGCGAGGTACGCTGTCTGTTGGGGGATCCCCGGGTGGAAACATTGGCCAAGAAGAACACGACGACCCGCACCCGGGCCTCGGTAGATCTGGCTTTTGCGGATCACGGTTTGGGGGCCGACTCTATCTATGTCATCGGCAACGCCCCCACCGCGCTGATCCGTCTTCTGGAGCTGGTTGAGGAGGGCAAGGCCCGACCGGCCCTTATCGTGGGCATGCCCGTGGGGTTTGTGAACGCTGCCGAGTCCAAGGAACTGCTCATCGCCCGGAACACCATTCCCTTCATCACCATCCGGGGCAGAAAGGGAGGCTCGGCCCTGGCTGCCTGTGTCATCAATCAGATGGCCCATTGCCTTCTGGAACAACGCAATGCCTAGGTCTTCAGTGCATGGCGGGGAGGTTCTGGCGGCAGCCAGAGCAACAGGAGGCAGGCCGGAAGATCTGGTGGATTTCAGTTCCAACGCCGATTCCCTGGTCAAGGATCTGACGGAAACCATTGTCCGCTCCATTCCCTATCCCTACGAATACTATCCCGATGACGGGTGCAGGGAACTTGTGGATGCGCTGGCAGTGAGTGAGGGGGTGGGTACAGAGGAAATCCTGGTGGGAAACGGTTCGTCGGAGCTGATCTTTCTCTGTCTTCAGGCTCTGAAGCCCGGGAAGGTGGTCATCGTGGGCCCGGTATTTTCCGAGTACGCCCGGGCCTGCGAAAATCTGGGCATCGAGTACGAGCTGTATCTGCTGGACGAAGGTAACGGTTTTGCCCTGACCCGGGAAGACATGGACAGGCTGGTTCGGATTCCCGGTGACATGCTCGTTCTGTGCATCCCGAATAATCCCACAACAGTCGTGTACGGGGGGCTGGAACCCCTGCTTGCCGGAGGACGTCGCAAACATTTCCTCATTGATCACACGTACCTGGAATTGCTGTACGGGACGCCGGCCTATGACGAACATGGGGTGCGCCGGTATCGATCCATGGTACCCGAGGAAACCGGTATCATTTCTCTGCAAAGCTTCACCAAGGCCTATTACTGCACGGGCATCCGCCTTGGCTATCTTCTGGCCCCGGCGCGGATCGGGAACACCCTGAAGTCCTGCAAGGCCCCGTGGACCGTGAGTCGATTTGCGGAATTGGCAGGTCTGGCTTTTCTTGCAAACCGGGACGCTTTTCGTGAACGCAGGCTGGAGATACCTGGCCTACGGAAAAAATTTGTTGCAGATTTAGAAGCTACAGGAATTTTTGAGAAGGTTCTGTCGTCAGATCTTAATTTTGTTCTGGGCAAACTGGAGGCAGGACGGGAGGTGTTCCATCTGCAGGAATATCTTCTGAAACGCAGAATTCTGGTGCGTAATTGTGACAATATCCCAGGAATGCCGGCAGGATATATCCGGATGCAGGTCCGGTGCGGTGAAGAAAACCGAGCCCTGGTCAAGGCCTGTGCAGAGTGTTCCGGACCGCAGCTGAATGATTCCTGCATACAACCGTAGGGGCACGGCGCGCCGTGCCCTTGTGGAGTTATGGCCATCGCCTCTGCGACATCGCCTGCTTTGGGCACCCGCAAGGGGTGCCCCTACGTGGTGGTTTTTTAATGATCACTTTTTACGTGCCGATAGAGGTTCTGTAGTTGACAGGCTGTATCCTGAAATATACATATTTGCTATGCCAGTGATCTACACGACAGAAGAGTTTGACTCATGGTTCACGAAATTACGTGACAAAGAAGCCATTCGTCGAATTCAGATGAGGATCGACCGAGCAGAAGGCGGTAATTTAGGTGATTGCGCTCCCGTAGGTGAAGGTGTTTTGGAGATGCGCATCCATTACGGACCGGGATATCGGGTTTATTTTTTTCAAAAAGATAAGGAGATTGTTATCCTTTTGGCCGGAGGAAATAAATCTACGCAATCCAAAGACATCAAAACCGCACAGACTATTGCGCGACAGCTTTAGGAGGCCCTGATGAGTACAATTCGACTCCGTCAATGGGATAGCGCTGAATATCTCAAGACCGAAGAAGACATGGCTCGTTATTTTGAGCTTTGCCTGGAGGAAGCCGGTGACGATCCGGCCTTTATTGCTAACGCATTGGGGAATATAGCCCGAGCCAAAGGTATGAGCCGGCTGGCCAGAGAGACCGGCCTTGGCCGCGAGAGTCTTTACAAAGCCCTCTCCGGGGAGGGGAACCCTCGTTTTTCAACAATTCTTAAAGTCGTATCCGCCCTTGGATTACGGCTTCATGCCAAGACGGCCTGAACATGGTGCTTGACGCATAAGGGAGATGGAACCAAGTTATCCTGGCAGCATATTTCATCGATGCCGGAATGATTCTTTTCCCTCGCCACCCAGGGGCTCGTGAAAACGGGCAATTCTTGAATTGCCCCTGCTTCATTGATGGTATTTTTTCCCCCCTGTCTCCAATTCATATTTATTAAAATACCCTCTCGGTGTGATCATCCGATCGCCCGCAATCCTTGTCTGTGAATTTCCCACCAGAACGATGGTCGTCATGTCCACGCTTTCCACGTCAAAATCCCTGAGTCTGGCCGTTCTGATCTCCTGTCCTTCCCGGTAGGCCCTGCGCACGCTGCCCACAGCCACCTCATCTCCCCGGTGTTTTCGGATGATGTCCAGGGCACTTTGCAGCTGGTCGGT
>CAYWJL010000283.1:0-2865 GCA_964458145.1 uncultured Desulfovibrionales bacterium
ACCCTGGCCGACAAGATCCGCTCACTGGCCCGCACCCACGGGGCTACCCTGCACCAGGTGTTCATGGCCGCCATCGGCATTCTTCTGGGACGCTGGTCGGGAAACGAGGACGTCTGCCTGGGCACCAGCATGAGCGGACGCGACCGGGCCGGGACCAGCCGGCTCATCGGCATGTTCGTGCGCACCCTGCCCGCGCGTAGCCGCCCTAAAGGGGAAAAGACCTTTACCGACCTGCTCCTGGAAACTCGCGGGCAGATGCTTTCCATGCACGAACACGGAGAATATCCCATCTCCAGCCTGTATGAACATCTGGGGGCCAACAGGGGGCCGGGCCGCCATCCCCTTTTCGATGTCAATTTTGTCATGCGTAATATCGGGGTCGAAAGTCGCTACCAACTGGACAACGTCATCGCCGACATCGAACCGCTGGAACTGGGCACGGCCAAATTCGATATCTCTTTCGCCCTGGAGGACGATACCGACAACCTGACCCTTGAAACCGATTTTCGCACCGGACTCTACCGCAGGGAGACCATCGCCCGCATGACCGGACACCTGTGCCGGATCCTGGATGCCGTAGCCGACGAACCGGACAACCGGCTCATGGACATCGACATCCTTCTCCCCCAGGAGCGGGAGAACCTGCACAAGCGGTTCAACCCAGCCCCCCCGGCTCCCCCCGCCTGGCCAACGGTGTGTCAGGCCATTGCCGACCACGCCCGCACCCCTCCCGATCATATTGCGGTACAGGCCCAGGACGGCAGCCTGACCTACGCCGAACTGGACAGGCTGGCCAACCGCGGGGCCCGGGCCATCCGCGAACACGGTGGAGGAAAAAATGTCATCGTGGCCGTGGTGGCCGACCGTTCCATCTGGTCGGTGGCCGGGATGCTGGCCGCCCTCAAGTCGGGTTCCGCCTATGTGGGCCTGGATACGGCCTATCCCGAAGACAGGGTCGCCTTCATCCTTGATGACACCAGGGCACCCTACATACTCGGCACCACGGCGCAGCTGGCCGGGATCGACCACGACCGGACAGGTATCGCCATGGACGGCCCGCTGCCCGAAGATGACACGGATCCGGACTTTGCCGAGGGCGGCGACGCTCTGGCCTATTGCATCTTCACCTCGGGTTCCACAGGCACTCCCAAGGGGGTGCTCATCGAGCACCATTCCATGGTCAATTTCATCAACTGGTATGCCACCCATCACCGCATGGACGGTGATTCGGCATGCGCGGCCTTTGCGGCCTTCAGCTTCGATGTCTCTGTGGTTCAGGTCTTTGCCCCGCTGGTTGCCGGTTCGACCCTGCACGTCATCCCCGAAGACCTGCGCCGATCCCCCAAAGAGCTGGACGCCTACTTCACGAAAAACCGGGTCACCCATGCCCACTTTCCCACCCGGTTCGCCGAGCAGTTCATGCGCATGTGCACCATGGACAGTCTGCGCTATGTCATCGTGGGCGGCGACGCCCTCAGATCCTACCGGCTGGGGGATTTCAGGCTGACCAACGAGTACGGCCCCAGCGAAACCACCATGGCCTGTCTGAGCTATGATGTGCCCGAGCGCATGGCCAAAACGCCCATCGGCTCGCCCGTGGCCAACACCAGGATCTATATCCTGGATGAAAGGGACCGGCTCTGCCCCAGGGGGGTTCCCGGTGAGATCTGTGTGTCCGGCGCGGGCGTCGGCGGAGGCTATCTCAACCGTCCTGAACTCACGGACAAGCACTTTACGGATAATCCCTTTCTGCCCGGAGAACGCATATTCCGCACGGGAGACAAGGGATGCTGGCTTGAAGACGGACTCATCGATTTTATCGGGCGTATGGATTTTCAGGTCAAGATCCGGGGCTACCGCATCGAACCGGGAGAAATCGAATCCTGCCTCAAGGGACTGGACACGGTTCTGGACTGCGTGGTGGTTCCTCTGGACGATCCCGGGGGCAACAAGGTGCTGGCTGCCTACTGCACCGCCTCTGAACCCCTTGATGCCGCCGAAGTCCGCGCCTTTCTGGGCGGCGGGCTGCCTGAATACATGGTCCCCGCCCATATCGTGCAGCTGGACAGGCTGCCCATGAACCGCAACGGCAAGGTGGACCGGGGCAAACTGCCGCGTCCGGAAATCACCGGCAAGACGGCAGGACCGCTGGCTCCCCGCAACCCCAAGGAAGAACGTATCGTCAGAGCCTGGGAGACCGTGCTCGGCCACCGGGGTTTCGGGCTGTACGATTCCTTTTTCGACATCGGCGGGGACTCCCTGAGCGCCATCGGACTGCTGGCCGACCTGAGCGACACCTATGATATCAGCGCCTCGGACCTGTTCGCACACACCACCATTGCCGACCAGGCCGCCAGTTTTCAGGAGGCTGAAATCGGCCGTTCCGCCCGGTTGCTGGGGCTCAAGGATCTGGTCCGTCCCCCTGATGAAGATACATCCTACGAAGAACAGGTGGCAGCGTATGACGCCGCCTGCAAACGGGACGAGGATCTGGACACAGAGACCGTCCAGGAGCCCGAACACGTGCTTCTGACCGGAGCCACCGGCACGCTGGGGGTCTACCTCGTGCGGGAACTGCTGCAGCACACCCGGGCCCGGATCACGGCCATTGTCCGCGGCAAGGATGATCAAGAAGCAAAAAAACGGTTGGCAGGTCATTATCTCGAACGGTTCAAACGGTCCCTGAATGAGGACGGGCACCACCGTGTGGAGGTTCTGGCCGGGGATCTCTCAAAAGGAGATTTCGGGCTTTCCCAGGAGGCCCTTGCTCGCCTGACGGCTGAGGTCGACGCCATCCTCCATTCGGCCGCTCTCACCAGCCATTACGGTGACTGGGAGATTTTCGAGGCAGCCAATGTCACCAGC
>CAYWJL010000283.1:2875-3631 GCA_964458145.1 uncultured Desulfovibrionales bacterium
CCAATCTGGCGGCCCTGGCCCGAACGGGCCGGGCAAAAACCATCCACCATGTTTCCACCACCTCCATCGGTGCCGGTCGGATCGAGGGACGGGCAAGGGTGTTGTTCACGGAATTCGATGTGGATCTGGGGCAGGAATCAGGCAATCTCTATGTGCGTTCAAAACTGCAGGCCGAAAAACTTCTTGAACAATGCCGGGAAGAAGGGCTGAGTGTGAACGTCTACCGGGCGGGCAACATCACCTGCGACTCGCAAACAGGGGTTTTCCAGAGCAACGTGGAAGACAACGGCTTCTACCAGCAGCTGCGCTCCTACGTGAATCTCGGCGCAGCTCCGGACACCACGGACACCAGAAACATGTCCTACGTGGACCAGTCGGCCAAAGCCATTGTCACGGCCATGACCCGTCCCGGACTGGCCGGACAGACCCTGCACATCCACAACCCGCATGTATTGAGTCTGTCCTCAGCCCTTGAAGACGAAGCCCTGGGGCTGCGCCTTGAACGGATGCCCTTTGAAGAATTTGTGGAGTTTGTCGCCCACCACGCCGGCTGCACGGGATTCGACACCTATATCGAGCGCCTTCTGGTCCATCTGGGCTGGCAGGATTGGCTGAGCAATCCGGGCAAAACCGCAACAGACATCCGCGTGGAACGTTCCGCAGCCCTGTTCAAGCGGTGCGGCTTTTCCTGGAAACACCCCGTCCCCGAAGACCTGGCCCTGTCGATCCATGCCTTGGACGATCCCCTGCAACTGG
>CAYWJL010000284.1:0-3627 GCA_964458145.1 uncultured Desulfovibrionales bacterium
TGTTTGTTCCTGATGAGCGCTACAAGAGTTGTGAGGGCAGCGGAATCATTGACCGAAACGATTGTCGGTCCCCAGAGGTTCCATTTTCGCGATACCGGTTCGACGAGTTCCCTTCTGACCACCCAGAGGTGGATGGCATGTTCCATCTCGAGCAGAGGGGCGAGTTGAGGGGCCCATCCCCTGTCCTTCATTTCCAATTTACCGACTTCGTCCACGCATACGAGATCGGCGTCCCTGCACCGGATGGGATCGAGGGCGCGGTTGCCTGCGGCCATGCCTTCCTCGAAAAACGTGAACGGGATTGTTCCGGGAGTGGCCAGGGGATTCCGCCGTGCCAGGGGTGTTGTCTGTCCCGAGGCCAGATCGATGAGATCGAATCCCTCGCGCAGATCGTTTTTCCACAACCCCCTTGCCAGAATGCCTGCGAGTTGCATGTCGGAAAGTTTTTCAAGGGCGTTGGCAAGCAGTGTTGATTTGCCCTCTTGGGGCTCGCCGGTGAGAATGATCGTTTTGGGATTCATGCGGTCACACTGGCAGGCAGGAACACGTGACGGTCCGTGCCGATGTCGATTTTTTTGAGCTCGGTTTCGTACAGGTCGCTCAGGTTGGCTTCATTCATGATTTCCTGTGCCGGACCCTGGGCCACGATGCGTCCGTATTTAAGAAGCACGACGCGATCGGCGAACAATGTGGCCATGTTGGGATCGTGCATGGAGGTGACCACCCGGGTCTTGCGTTCCCGGCACAGGGTTTTGATGCGTTCCAGAAGGAGATATTGGTTCTTGAAATCCAGGTGGTTGGTGGGCTCGTCCAGAAGCAGGGTGGAAGGGTCCTGGACCAGGGCCCGGGCCACCAGGGCGAGCTGGCGTTCCCCGCCGGAGATGCGGTTGAAATTTCTGGGAGCCAGCTTCTGCGCTCCGAGCATGGCAAGGGCCTTCTTGGCCATGGCGTAATCCAGTTCCGAAGGAGACTCGTACATCTTGAGGAACGGGGTTCTGCCCATGACGACCACATCCAGGACATCAAAGGGGAACATTTCGGTCCGTTCCTGGGGCACCATGCTCACGTGCCGGGCGATTTCCCGGGCCGGTGCCCTGGTCATGTCCACCCCATCCAGGACGAGGCTGCCGGAAGAGGGCTTGAGGATACCGTTCATGCAGTGCAAAAGCGTGGTCTTGCCCGAACCGTTCCGGCCGAGCAGGGCGCAGAAGCAGGCGTCTTCGACTTCGAAATCGATATCCTTCAAGGCATGGTGGGGGCCGTAATAATAGTTGAGATCCCGGCAGGAGAGGCTCATATCCATCCACTCCCGCGATTTTTGTAGAGCAGGAAGGCGAAGAGAGGTGCCCCGATGAGTGCTGTAATGATGCTGATGGGCAGTTCTGCCGCTGTCAGGGTTCGGGCGAGGTCATCGGCCAGGAGCATGAACAGGCCGCCCAGGGTGATGGTCACCGGGATCATGCGTTTGTGATTGGGACCCACCAGGGTGCGGGCGATGTGGGGGATGACCAGACCGATCCAGCATATCTGACCGCAGGTGGCAACGGAGAGGGCCACGATGAGAGAGCTGATCACGATGAGGAGGATGCGGTACATTCGGGGATTGATCCCCAGTGACCTTGCCTGCACATCTCCCAGGGAGAGGACGTTCAGCCGGTATCTGAGCAGGGTGATGAGAACGAGGCCCAGTCCGACAATGGGGACCAGGGTTTCCACGTCCTGCCATGCGGCCCGGCTGAAACTGCCCATGGTCCAGAAGACAATGGCCGGAAGCTGATTGTACGGATCGGCCATGTACTTGAGAATCATGACAAAAGCGTTGAAAAAGGAGGTGACTACCAGCCCCGCCAGAACAAGGATGAGGATGGGCTTGACCCCCACGGCCCTGGCGATGCCCAGGGCGGAGAAGACAGCGAGCAGACCAAAGGCAAAGGCGAGTATTCGGACCAGGGCAAAGGAACTGCCCGGCATGATCAACGCCAGGGCCGCGCCAAAGGTGCAGCCTGCTGCAACACCGAGAATATCGGGGGAAACCAGGGGATTGCGGAAAAGAGCCTGATACACGGCCCCGGAAGCGGAAAGCCCCATGCCCACGAGGATGGCCAGGATGCACCGGGGCAGGCGGACCTGGAAAAAGACCAGGGATTTGGAGATAAGGGCGTCGTCCAGGGGAGTGCCGGTCAGGGATGACCAGATGATGGTTCGGATCTCGTCCGAGGCAATGTCCAGTCTGCCCGAGTGGAGAGACATGATCGCCAGGATGATGAGTCCCCCCATGGTCGCGAATTGCAGCCTGCGGTATCCCGTATCACCCAAAGTGGTCTTGTGGGGATCGAGAATCCTACGGCCTTTGAAAATTGTCACCAGGCGGTGGAAGGGATTATTGCGGAAAGACTCGGTCGCCAAGAGAGCCTCCGAGATCGGTGAGTGTCTTTCCGAACAGGGTCATGTAAAAATTGTCGATGCGTTGTTCGAGCTCGGCTTCGGAAAAGAGATCTGGATAGAGCCGGGTGGCACACCAGACCACCCCAAGGGTGGACAGGGGAGAGGGAAAATCCCAGGGGGCGATGTCCGTGGGGAAGATATAGACCTGCTTGTCGGCAATGGCTGCAACACCCTGGAGTTCTTTGCGGATGAGAATGCCGTTCAGACCCTTTTTGCCGCTCCCGGTCACCGCTACAAAATCCGGATTCCAGGAAATGAACTGTTCCGGGGAGATGCGTTTGAAGTACCCGGTAAACGCCTGGGAAACATTGATGCCGCCGGCTTTGACGAAGATTTCGCTCTGAAGCATGTCGCCCGAGGCCGTTGAAAAGAATCCGCGAGAACCCGCATAATAACAGCGTTTCCGTTTGCCTTGGGGAATGGACGAAACCCGCTTTTGCACGTCGGCAACGATCTCATGACAGAGGTCGACCACCTTGCGGGCATGGTCTTCAATGCCTGCAGCCTGACCGATGAGCAGCAGCGTCTGATCCAGCTTGGCAAAGTCTTCGGGCAGGATGACGATGGTGGGAATGCCCAACCCCACCAGACGGTCGGCCAGGGCAATACCGTCTTTCTGGGCATACATGACAACCAGATCCGGCTTGAGAGCCACGATGGTCTCGATATTCAACCCGGAACTCTTGGTCCCGACACCTGCGGCCTTGGCAATGGGAGGATAGACCCCAGTGGTGAAGGGCTCGTAGCGGCATTCGTTATCCACACCCACCAGATGATCCGCCAGACCAAGGCAATACACGGACAGGGTGGAAGGCTTGAACGTGGTCACGATACGCTCGGCCTTCTTGGGAATGAACACCTTCCGCCCGACCATATCGGTAACAGTCCACCCGGCAAGGACCGGGGAGGCGAGGAACAGGAAGAGAAGGAACGACGGAAAAAAAGCACGTGGGCGTAGAAAGGTGTTCACGAAAAAGTCCTTGTATACGAGATGAAATGATTCGCCGGCAATCCATCCATGACCGCCGGACATGTTTTTTCCTGGGAACGCCGAGCGTCTGCTCGGCATTTGGGGCCCGAGATGGGTGCTGCCAAGCATCCCAGCGTATCTGTTCTCTGGCCCCGGCCCCGTAGGGGCGATTCATGAATCGCCCGTTTTTGCAGCCCCCCGGGAGGGGCTGC
>CAYWJL010000285.1:0-1534 GCA_964458145.1 uncultured Desulfovibrionales bacterium
AATTATCTATATCCCAGAGGGTTTCATCCCGGGGTATCCACTGGGAATGCAGGGTACCCGGGTGCGCGGCTTGCACGGCCGGGAAATAGCTTTGCGGGAGCTCGTCGCTGATGCGGAGATTGGTGGTTTTGGTGAGGAAGCAGAAATTACTGAGCGCATTGACTTCAGCGCGCTGGTAACCCTTTTTGTATAACTGCGCTTTGGGAAAGATGTGGTGGACCTCGAGTCGGCTCATTCTGCCGAGAAGATCCGCCTTGAGGGGCATGCGGGTTCCCCAGTCCCTGGCATCTTGGGTGCGGGTAAGCAGGTAGAGAAGGGGATAGAATCTTGCTCCAAGACTCCATCCGGAAAAATGGTCGGGCAGGATTGTCAGATCACCGTGCCACAGGTGCAGTTCGGTGATGAGATCGTCCAGGCCGGTTGCCAGGTTGCCGTTTTCAAGAATTTTGAGATCCTTGTCGATGATGCTTTCAGTGGAACCGGAATAGCGACCCCAGAGGGCACAGTTCAGATACCAGAAAAGGAGTTTGTTCTGCTCGTCACGGCCCATGCCCTGCAAACCACGCCTTCCCAGATAATGAACCATGACAGGAAAGGTGTAGCGACCAAAAAGCACCCGGTCATGATCGAGTCCCAGACGACCGCCTATGAGATTGAGCAGGTAGTCCACACATTGTTCAGCCGTATCCAGTCCTGACGTGATTTCGGATGTGGGCACATTGTGCAGATGATGAAACTTGGCTTCGCCGGTGACAACGGTATTGACGCACCGAAGGAGCCAATCGAGATTGAAAACAAACCCCTGATCTTCCCAGCGAGCCAGAATGGATTGCATCCGCTGCCTGCATTCGGGCCATTCCGAGCATATCTTGGCAAAGGCGAGGTCACCTTTTGACAGTTTGGTTCCCCCGCTGTTGACCTGGTTAAAGATGTCCACGACGATTTCAATGGACTTGTCTGCTCCTGTCACCTCTTCGGTATGCAGATCGATGTCCCTGATCCCCAGTACTTGAGTGAGTCTCCCGGAATACAAGCCCATCTGCGAATTTAGTTCCGGGTCTTGGCTAAATCGGGCAATGCACTGGCCCAGACCATCCATGCCATGGCTCATGAGGGAGGAGACATCGATCCACAACGGATCTTTGGCCATCTTCATGGGCATGTAGAAGGCGAATTCCTCGTTCTCGACATTGAAATACAATCCGGTGAACACGGATGCGTTGCCATCAAAAAAGCATGGCTCCTGCCCGCGAATGATCCCGTAGAGCGAGGTAATCCGCTGCTGACCGTCCAGCAGCAACTTGATGATCCCGGAAGCCGGATCATTGTCCCCCCGATGAGCCGCCTTGTTCGACTGCGTGGCCCACACCAGCAGACTCCCCACAGGATGCCGCTTGTACAAGGAGGTCATCAAGGCCCGAACCTGATCCCGATTCCAGACGTAGCCCCGCTGAAATTCAGACAGGGCAATGAAACCGGCGTCGATCTGATCGCGGCTGGTTGTAATTTTCATATCCGGCCTTACCCTTTTTCT
>CAYWJL010000285.1:1544-3615 GCA_964458145.1 uncultured Desulfovibrionales bacterium
GATCGAGGATGGTTGCAATTATCAAAAAGTGTGCTGATGGCTGGTGCATGTTGCTTCTGTTGAAAGGATAGAAGGATAGGGGGGGGTACCGACGATCAGGGCATGCGCAAATGTGACTTTTTCTTTGAAAATTGATTTCGTTAGAAGGTCGATTTTGGGGGCGGCCAGGAAAACCCGCCGGCCGCTAAAAAGATCGTTTGGGGCCTGACGGTTTCCATCACCGCAGCCATCCTCCTTTTTTCAGGCGGCCTCGAAGGACTCCAACGCATGGCCATTGCAGCAGCACTTCCCTTTACCGGCATCATGCTTCTCATGTGCGTGAGTCTGCTTCGGGGAGTGCGCTACGAATTCGAGCACGAACGGAAGGGTAGGGACATGAAACGAACACGCGCAATATCGGATGTCTGAGCTATAAGGCCCGAGAACGAGTCCGGGGCTGAACACTGCAGACGACAACCACCAGAAGAGACGTTTCGTATTGTACCCAATTATCCAAACCGCAGGAAGAGCATGACCACTTCCTTGGTATTGACCATTGCCTGACCCAAAGCGTTGCCGAGTTTTCGCATGGCCTTGCTCACGATAAGACTGTTGGCAGGATCTGTGTTTTTGGGTGAAATGGTGAATGTCCATTCTGCTGTTTTTTCCTGAACCGCGGCTCCATCCTGACAGTCAATCAGTTTTGCGGTCAGGACTATTGTCGCGATATCCTGATTTCCTTGTGTTCGTTGTACTTTGAGAACCGGCTTGTAAGCCAAAAGCAGGTCTATTCCGTACTTCTTTGTGAGTTTGGATAATGATGTGCTATCCAATCCTTTGAAGACGCTGTTTCGAACGTCATTGCTTGTTGCTTGCAAGACCTCTGGTGAGAGGACATTGAAGCTGCGGCTCTTTAAGAATGCTCGTGTCAACCCTTGCAGTGCCGAAGAATCGGCTTTGCTTCCCAAAATATTGTCATCAGCCGTGCTGAGTCCGATAAAAACAGGTTCAGACGCAAATGATGCACCTGGTAGGAGCAAGAAACAAACTAACACAAATAGGATGATTTTTTTAATATACATGGTGTAAAATCCTCATAGATTTGTCCATGACTGGTCAAATATATAAAAGGCGCCTCACCTATCTATACTCCAAAGATATGTGAGGCGCTCTTCTGTCTTGGTTATTGCCTAAAACCAACTGCTCGTTTTTACGGTTCCTCCACCTTCTTCAACAAGTTTTGCCAGATAATCTTTTTTGGGGTTATATAGATTGTACTGGGCATATACCTCGGAACTGATGGTGATAATATCGGGGATAAAATGGACTCCACGCGTTCCAATGAGTTCGAGACGTTTTTGGGCGATCTCCATGGGGTCTTTGTTCTCGGCCTGGGCCTTTTGCCTGACTTCCATGGCCATCACCTTGGCGATCTGGGGGAACTGTCCCGCGTGGCGCGCCAGATACATTGCATCGACAACCGATTTTCCGGTTACGGCAGGTATGGATACCACTGCTTTGGACAGATTATCCGAGACTGCGTTGGCAACATGGTACATCTTTTCCGCAAGTTTGACCTTCTCAGGCGTGATGACGACCATGCTCTGCGCCTTTTCCAATAATGCTTCGTAGGCCAGCAACGCGTTCTCGACGCGGGCATCGCATTTTTCGATATTCACATCCAGAGCGGCCAATTCGCTTGCAATGTTTTTCTGTTTCTGGGGATCGCTCTGGCCATCCTTGAGCTCTTCCAGTTGCAGTTCGAGTTCTTTTTGTTGCAGTTCGAGTTTGGATCTTTTGGCGACCTGATCCTGATATTCATGTTCGGCCTTTTCATATCCTCTCACGAGACTTTCATCGAGAAGCGATACAAACGCTTCCTCAAAATTATTATACAATTTGCCTTCTGCCTTGATTCTTCTCAAGCAATTGCAGCCAACAGATGAGCTTATCCAGCACACACCGTCACCATTGACGAAATTATCCAGAATGACCACTTCAAGGGGTTCGCAGAGTTCCGTACATACGGGTTTTTCCTGCTCGGCATTTTCATACCTGATGACACGGCGTTGGTGCATCAGATTGAGGGAGG
>CAYWJL010000286.1:0-3078 GCA_964458145.1 uncultured Desulfovibrionales bacterium
GCTTGGGGTACGCCTTCGGTGTTAACACCCGCTCCAATATTCTCAGCTTTGATCGGCACAGTGACATCGACCATACGATTTGTGTGAAAGACATTGACCCGATATAGGGAATTCCGACATGGGAGAACCGTAGTGCAAGGATCAATTGCTGACGCGGGTTACGCGTTCACAGGAATCCTTATTGAAACCTGCATTCCCGGATTATTGTAACGAGAAATTTTTCCGGTTTTTTCTGGGGTCGGACCAAGATAACCATTCCAAATAGTGGGGAATAACTTTCAGAAACGGGCCATTTCCGGGCTTAGACTCCCCATTTTGACCGCATAATACTCCTTTTAAGATTTTTGGTTCATCCGGCAAAAGCGTACTTTTTACGGGTCGCCCCTCAGAAAGACGTCAGTAAGAACACCGTAAGAATTTGGCACAAATGAGTCCCCCACCCTGGTAAGGGCGGGGCAAGGGGCGGGTCGTATAATCGGTGCTTTTCTCCAGCAGTTTGAAACCCTCCCCCAGCCCCTCCCTGAACTACGGGAGGGGGGCTACATTGTTCACGTATTCGATATGTTACAAGAATGTCCTTATCGGGGTCGGACCTTGTTATCTACCTGAAATACTTTCGTAAAATCCCAAAAACAAGCCGTTCCCACCGCTTAGAACGGCCATTTTGGCTTTCAAATGGATTCTGTAAGGACGATGTGCTCATAAAAAATTCCTGTTCAAATGCGCCAAGGACCGCGCAAACAGTGTCTGAAAGGCGAACAGATGATTGGCACTCCTTGGAACACGGATGTATTGTTCCCTGGACATTGGACTGACAACAGAATCTCGGTTGATGTGGAGGAAATCTGAATGAAGCCCTTTGAACCGCATACTCTCCCGCTGGAGAACCAGGATTTCGGCTCCATGATAACCCTCGTGGGTCAGGCCAATCGTGCCGTTGCCCGGTACGACGGGCTCCTGGCGGGGCTTATCAATCCCTCGGTTTTGCTCTCTCCTTTGACAACCAAAGAAGCTGAGCGTTCATCGCGTATCGAGGGGACACAAGCCGGTTTGGGTGATGTGTACCAATACGAAGCCGGCGTGCAGATAGCCGAATCTTTGGCTCAGGATTCTCAGGAGATCATCAACTATCGGAAGACCCTCCTTGTGGCAGAGGATTATCTGCGTGAGCGCCCTCTGGGATTGACACTGGTCAAATCCATGCATGGGATTCTGCTGGACAGCGTGCGCGGTCAAAACAAACAACCCGGTCAGTTCCGCAAAGAGCAGAACTGGATAGGCCCCCGGGGATGTTCCATGGAAGAGGCCACCTATGTTCCACCTTCTCCCTTACGGCTTCTGGACCATCTGGAGAACTGGGAATCCTACCTCCGCTTCAATGATGTCGATCCCGTCATTCAGACGGCCATCATCCACGCACAGTTTGAAATCATCCATCCATTTCTTGACGGAAACGGGCGATTGGGCCGTCTCATGGTTCCGCTTTTTCTTTTCCAGAGCGGTGTTCTCGCTTACCCCATGTTTTATCTGAGTGAGTATCTCGAAACCCATCGGGATGAATACTATGAGCGACTGAATGCAGTTACCGGCAAGGGCGACTGGATCGGGTGGATTCGTTTTTTTCTTGAAGCGGTTGTTGAACAGGCAAAAGTCAATTCCGAGAAAGCGCGGGGTATCAGTACGCTCTATGATGAAATGAAAGATCGCATCCATGATGCCACTCATTCCCAGTTCGCCATTGCCCTTTTGGATTCCATTTTTGACCGACCTGTTTTCGATTCTGTCTACCTGCAGAAGAAAACGGATATTCAAAAAAATACTCTCATGCTTCTACTCAGACAATTGCGGACTGCCGGAATTCTAAAGATATTAGTTCCTCGGAGTGGCCGACGTCCGGCGACCATGGTTTTTCCGGACATCATCAATATTGTCGAGGGGAAAATAGTTTTTTGACACTCCTTTCCACCTCGATTTTGAGTGGACCCGTGATACACACAAGGCTACTTGGGTGTACGGAAGTACCCTTTCAATACACTCAAATGGTTTTGTGTGTATTCTCCTAACCACAAACGACAATACGTGGATCAGGGGACAATCGCTATCTTCTCTTTAAGGGACGCCAATATCATCAAGGTACTGATTCCACACCCCCCCTTTAGAGGATCCCCGTGCCCCCCCTGTGTTAGGAAAGTTGTCGCCCCTTCGGGGCCGAAGCCTTTGAAAACATTTCAAAATATCTCAAAGATGATGACCTGGAAGGCTTTGACGAAGACAACATCTCCCGGTTTGTCCAGGCATTGACGCTGCACCGTCCCCTGGAGGCTGTTAGATGGTGGCCAGAAGGTGATGCGCAATGTCCTTTTTCAGAACAAGGATAAGGACGTGTATGTGAAGGTGTTGTTGGAACGGATGGTGGGGTGCTATTTTTTCACGAGCACACATTTTCATACCCGTAATGGTATCATCATGGATCCATCAGAAACTCTTGATGTCCCGAAAATAATCGGCAGCCCGTTATGTATCGCAGCGGAAGATGCACAGAAGCTTTTCGGCAGGCTAAAATCCCTTCTGCAATCAGGGAAGACGGTGACGCTTTCTTTCCATGGCGTGACCATGCTGATCCCTCTTTTTTTCAATGTGGCCGTTGGGCAGCTGTATGGCTCTTTTAGTGGGGAGGAAATCCGCTCTCGGTTGAGAGTTGAAGGTCTCTGCGCAGAAGATCGGAAACTTCTGAAGCATACTATGGAAAATGCTGAAAAATATCATGCAAATCCCGATGCGTATGATGCGGCATGGGAAATGGTTGTGGAAGGCGAGATCTGATTATTGACAGGCTGATTGGCAATCCTCCCGGCGGTAGAGCCACAATTACCGCCCCTGCCACACATCGGCTTGAAACTGCCAGTGCATGTCCCCATCTCATGGAACCCACGCACAACGACCGATGTATTGCAATCCTTCAGGAAAACTACCCGACGTGGCAGGAAGCGCGGGCCGAGGTCAATGAGCTGCCCCTTGGTGCGGAGAAGTGGAAGGGGTAGAAGGGGAGTTTTTGGGATAAGCAGCGGCAGGATGCCT
>CAYWJL010000286.1:3088-3598 GCA_964458145.1 uncultured Desulfovibrionales bacterium
GGCACCGATACAAATCCGGGTATACGCGGATTCAATAAAAATCTGGAATCCCGCAGTCCTGCCGGATGGTTAGAATCTTGAAAAATTGTTGGGTGAACATTCGTCTCATCCTTACAACCCCGGCATTGCCAATTGTTTTTTCAGAGCCGGAGAAATCGAATCTTGGGGACGAGGCATCCAACGGATCTTTCTCACCTGCCGGGAAGCAAATACGCCGGAACCACTGCTCCGTATTTCCGGCAACGACCTCTGGTTGGAATTTCCTTTCAGCAAAGAGTATCTGCAAAATTTAGGCGAAAAACCAGAAAAAGCAGCAAAAAAACGAAGGTGCTGATCGAAGGAGGGGCAGGTACAAAGTTCGGTAGAAAGTTCGGTTAAAATTATTGAGCTTTTGATAGATGCCCCTGGGATGACGATACCGGAAATGGCAAACAAACTTGAACTCACCAACCGTTCTGTAGAAGAAAAGATTCATCCGGCAAAAGGGTACTCACCTCGAATACCACTTTG
>CAYWJL010000287.1:0-3545 GCA_964458145.1 uncultured Desulfovibrionales bacterium
GCCAGGGAGACCGGGCTGGAGTACAAACGGGTGGATCCTCTGGAAATCGATCTCGAGGTGAGTGCCGGTCTGGTTTCCGAAAGTTTTGCCCGGAGGAATCGGCTCGTGCCCCTTCGTATCGAGGACGGGGTTCTGTTCGTCGTGGTTCACAATCCTTTTTGCCCGGATCTCTGGGAGGACATCGCCCGGGTAACCACCCTGCCGTGTCGGGTTTTCCTGACCACCAGAGAGCAGATCACGCGGCTCATCGAGGATGTGTTCCAGTTCCGACTTTCGGTCAGGGCGGCCGAGCGGGAGATCGAGGGTGCGGCCGGAATCGGGGACCAGGAGGCCCGGGTGAACATTGCCGGGCGGCTCGATCCCGCTTCCCAGCGCCATCTGGTCAAGGCGGTGGATTATCTGCTCTCCACGGCTCTGACCGAGCGGGCCAGCGACATCCATTTCGAACCCAAACGGGAGCATGGTCTGGTACGTTTCAGGATCGACGGCATTCTCCATCCCATCCATCGACTGCCCCTGAGCGTCCATCAGGCCATGCTCAACCGGTTGAAGAGCATGAGCCGGCTGGATATTTCCGAAAAGCGGCGTCCCCAGGACGGACGTGTGCAGCTCATGCTCGAGGGCACGCCCACGGACGTTCGTGTGTCCACCATTCCGGTGGCCTTTGGGGAAAAGATGGTTCTGCGGCTGCTTTCGGGTGAATCCATTCTCAAACCATTGGATGCGTTGGGCATGGGACCGGATCAGCTTACCGCCTATGAGTCCCTGATCAGGAGAACCCACGGTCTGATTCTTGTCACCGGTCCCACGGGAAGCGGCAAATCCACCACCCTGTATTCAACCCTGAAGACCATGGCACATCCCGGGATCAACCTGGTGACCCTAGAAGATCCCATCGAGATGATTGTGGAGGATTTCAACCAGATCGGCGTTCAGGACCGTATCGGCGTGGGGTTCGGAAAGATGCTCCGGCACATCCTGCGTCAGGATCCGGACATCGTCATGGTGGGGGAAATGCGTGATCTGGAGACGGCTGAAGAGGCCATTCAGGCGGCCCTTACCGGGCATCTGGTCTTTTCCACCCTGCACACCAACGATGCCGCGTCCACCCTGACCCGGCTCAGGGATCTGGGGATCGAGCCCTATCTGATCAATGCCTCGCTTCTGGGTGTTGTGGCCCAGCGACTGGTGCGGACCATCTGCCCCCATTGCAAAACGCCCGTGCATCCCAACGTGGATGATCTGGCCGCATGGGGGGTGGGGGATATGTTTTCCCCGGAGGACACCTTGTACCGGGGGGCGGGGTGTGAACGTTGCCGAAATACGGGCTACCAGGGAAGAGAAGGATTGTTTGAAGTGGTGCCCTTTGACGCAGGGCTGGGTGAGGGGCTCGATGCGGGTGTCGGATTGGAAGAACTGCGCCGCATGATCCGCTCAAAGGGGATCAAGGGGCTCTTTCAGGACGGGATGGACAAGGTCAGGGACGGGAAGACGACCATCGAGGAGGTGCTGCGGGTGACCGGGGGGACGGCGACGCGGCGGTGATGGGGACACGGACGAACTGCTGTACGGACCTGCACGGACGGGTACGGACGACCACGGACCTGCACGGACAGACCGTGCAGGGATGATGAGCGCGGCATGACCGTGCAGGGGGTACGATCAAAAGGCCGGCAGGGAGGTCTTGACGCTGGGGGTGAACAGGGATGTTCGTCCCCTTTTGTCGTTTCTGGTCAGGAGAACATTGGTATTTACCGTGCGCGGCAGACTCAGGGGGGCCATGGCCAGGACCTTGTTGGAATCGGCTTCGAGGACTCTGATGTGGAACAGGACCCGGTCGCTCAAGACCGTATAGGTTCCCGTGACCAGAAGGGTGCCGGTGGCTGTGGTCTTGTACAGGGAATCGGGCTTGCGGGTCAGGCCGATCTCTCCCTGCTTCGGAGCCATGAGAATGGCGTCGGCCCTGCGCACCTCTTTGACCTCGAATCCATGTTGCACGAGCCACATGCTCAGTTCTTCCGCCGTGACACGGGCCAGGGGGGAGGTGAGGGCCAGGTCGTCCAGGTTACTTGGGGTGGTGACGATGAATTCCAGGGAGGTCAGGTCTACGCCCTGCTCGTGGGCTCTGTTCTGGAGCTGGCTGAGGAGATTCTGCCCCGTGGCGGCAATGGGTGACTGATTGGCCCATGCCGAGGATGCGAGACTGAAACATGCCAGCAAACACAGGGTAGTACAGAGGGTAAACAGGTTTCTAATACGCATGGGTTCCAAGCCTCCTGGTCTTGATCATGGCGGTCACCATGGAGATTTCTCGTGTGCAGCGGGCCCTGAACACCGTGTCGGTGGTGGTGTCCTTGGCCATGGCAAAACGCTGGCGGGCCAGTTCCAGCCTTCCCTGGCCCATGTAGTGTTTGCCCAGGTAGTAATTGTACAGGCTTTGTTCGTGAAAGGGCACACCGCTTGTTGCGGCCGTCTTGGTACATCCCGTGATTGTCAGACCGAGACAGGCAAGAACGAGGGAGATCAGGAAGAAGGTTCGCATGGTTGTTCCTTTGAGCTGTCGATGCTGCGGGGCTACGGGGCAAGGGGTTCGCGGATGGGGATGTCTATTTGTGCGAATCGTGAACGGTTGTCCGCCAGCAGGCGACGCACGAACGGGGTCGCGGTCATGACCTCGGTGCCTCCCGCAAGGACGGTTCCCGTACTCTGATTGATGAGACGGGCCGTCAGGGTCAATGTGGCCGCGTCAAAATGATAGGTTCCCACGACTTTGTGCGTGTTGAAGTAAGCGGGGTTTTCGCCGGGGGAACCACCGGATCGTTCCAGTGCGGCTATGCCGTTGCGGGCGCATTGGGCTTTGAGCTGCATGGCGATATATGTTCCCATGGCTGACTGGCGCGAGGTCGGCTCCAGGGACGTGAACGGATCGACTTTGACAATCGTGCTCGTGGGAAGATCGGTTTGCTGCCCGGAACCCAGAACAGAGAACAGTTGGTCGCCCAGTTCCTGAATCTTGAGGTCGAATTCCCGGGCGTCTTCAAGGGAAGCCGGGGGCATGCGCAAAAGATCGTCGGAACCGACCAGAATCTGCCCGCCCCGGCCGTCCGGAATGAAAAAACCGGCATACATGCCTTCGAGGGGGGCTACCGATACATTCCGGCCGTTGATCGTCGCCTCGTTGGCAGGCCAGGTCGTGATGGGGGCGGCAAACAGAGGGGCGTTGTGCCGGGGCTGTTTCAGCTGTTTTCCGGTGTTCGTTTCCATCTGGGCGCAGCCGACGGCAAAAAGAAGTGTCAGGATGATGACGGAGGTCGTGCCGAACATGCGCGGCAGCCCGTGGTATGTGGCCATGGTCTTTTCTCCTCGAAGAATGCTCATATATGATATATCGGCAGGTATGAGAAAATCTTGAGAGCGGATGTCACAGGCGGGGGGGCAAGGAACAGAAGAGAAAAAACAGGAGGCGGGAGACACGGAGGCGGGAGACAGGACCAAAAACTCGTCATCCCGGACTTGATCCGGGATCTCCAATGGTTGAGCGTTGT
>CAYWJL010000288.1:0-3526 GCA_964458145.1 uncultured Desulfovibrionales bacterium
CAATACCCTCTCACATCGACAAAATTTCTTAAGGTTCGCGGCCTATCTTCTCTCTAGAAAGAGGAATCAGCCTGTAACCTCAACCATACATGGAGGAAAGCATGATAAGCAGCATCGGCAGTTCGAGCAGCAGCATGTCCATGATGTTCGGCACCAGTGCCATGGGAGGGCAGCAACCGCCCCCACCGCCGGGCCGAGACGTCTTTCAGATTTCGGACACGGACAGTGACGGACTTCTTTCCGAAACCGAACTCGAAACCCTGACCGAGGCCCTCGAGGAAACCACGGGAACCAGCATCGACACGGAAGAGGCCCTCGCAAGTTATGACGCCGACGAGGACGGATCTCTCAACGGCGAAGAGCTCAAGGGGTTGATGGACAGCTACGGCTTTGCCCCTCCCGGCATGGTCAATCCGGAAACCGGGGAAACCATGAGCATGCAGTCGCCCCAGATTTCCGCAACCTCTGCCATTTCGGCCTACACCCAGAATTCGGCAAACGATCAGATCAGCCAATTGCTGGATACCTTGCTCAGCCAGACCAGCAGCGAATCAGTCTCGGGCCTCGATGTCAACGTATAGATCCGGACTGCATTCAAACTCGAAATGGGGCGATCGTATGATCGCCCCATTTTTTTGGGATCGAAAAAACTCATTTTCAAAAATGTTCCCCCACAGTTGCGATCGGTATCAGCTACCGCGCGGAAAAACAGTCCGTGTCATCCAGGGAACGTACTTCAAGCTCGAACTATCGAACCGAGCAGGTGCCTTTACACATTCTTTACCTGCCGCCCCCCGAAACACACAGACACTTTACACTCCCATGCTAGCCTGCGCTCCTGATCTGTCGGAGATCGCATGCCGATGGCGACCTGCGCACCTGCAATCATTTTCACCAACCACCAACATTGAAGGAAGTATACCATGAGCACGCTGAAAACCTGTATCATCACTTGCATCATTCTGGCTCTGTGCGCCGTCAATGCCCTGGGATTCGGTTCCTCCGGAGGCGGCGGCCGATCCGGCGGCGGCAGACACGGTGGTCCGCCCCCGGAGGCCTATACCGCCTGCGAGGACAAGAGCGAAGGCGATGAAGCATCCTTTGAAAGCCCGCGCGGGGATACTGTGGAAGGTATCTGCGTGAAGGACAGGGACGGAGAGCGTCTGGTTCTGAAGCCGAATAATCCGCCACGTCAGTAGCATTGCCCCGACCCGGAATGCCGAAGTCACATCCAGGTGGTCGGAAGTCTGAGATCGGAGGTCGTTGTAGAGACAAGGCATGCTTTGTCTATACAGCATGCCTTGTCTCCAAGGATGTCGGCACGTAGAAAAAAATTCAGGTGCATCCGGCAAAAGCGTACTTCTTGCGGCTCGCCCCTCTGAATCGCGTCAGCCAGAACACCTTAAGAATATGGCACAAATGAGTCCCCCACCCTGGTAAGGGCGGGGTTAGGGGCGGGTCGTATAATCGGTGCCTTTCTCCAGCAGTTTGAAACCCTCCCCCAGCCCCTCCCTGAACTACGGGAGGGAGGCTACAGCGCGCAACTACCGTTTATTTTGGGATGCGCCGAAAATCTTCGTCAGAAACGGGTAATGCATCCGAATGACCCACCAACAAAGAAGTTTTTTGTTTTGACAAAAAAGTACTCTTTTGCAGGATGAACCAAAATTCAATGTGCAAAAGTGACAACTGTTTTTCAGAACTCGACAAAAACGTCATTCCGGATCAAATCCGGGATGACGTTTTTTTTTATCGGTATTCTCTTATCTGGCACCTCTTCCCACAGGCTGCCCAGACAAAAAATACCGCCAATATCCCGTAAGATATCCCTCCTACCCAATGACAAACCGCATCCTGCCCAACACATGGTGAAAATACTCTCGAGACCAGATATCCAGATCCCGAGGCCGTGATATGAAGCTGACAACATCGGCCCGGGCCGCATCGATATCCACACTGTCGATGCGCCGGGCGATCAAACGTCTGCATGCATCCTCAGTAAGAGGTGACTCCCCGACATACCGCCCCCTCTGCCTCATCCTGGCCTCGAGATGGGGCAGCAACAGCGGGATATTCCTGCGCACGAGAAAGGCAAAATCGTACCAGTCTCTGCCTTTCACTCTGCCCTGCCACCCGCGAAACAGCATCGCGTCCATCTTTCCGGCCAAGAGAGAAGGTCCTGAAAAGGACCGGACGGAAAAGGGAACCGGGTCATCGATATAGGTAACCTCGAAATCGGCACCCGGGGGAGGATCGATATCCACCTCCAGTTTGACCTTGCACACCGCGTTGCGGTGAATCCTGTGTGCCAGGGACTCGGGTACTCCGGCCTTGAGAACATGGATTCTTGTATTGGTCTTGATAAAGGCCGATTCGATGTTCGAGAATCTCTGCTTGTGTTTTTCCTCGATCTCCACGGTAAAACCGAATGCTTCCAGTTCCGCCCCGAGTGATGCGAAATAGGAAGAAAAGGCAAAGCCCGGCACGGGCTCGAGCAGGGAAAAATCCAGATCTTCGGAAAATCTGTCCAGATTGTGCACGATTCTCAAAGCCGTCCCACCATAGAAAGCGGCTTTGGTGAAAAAATCCGTACGAGCAAGCCCAAGCAATGCTATGTTCTGAATTGTTTCGGCAAGGGCCCTGTCAAAGGAGCCGTTGTTTCTTGCCAGATAGTCCTCGAACAGCTGCACACCTGCGTCATGCATCATGGTTGCCTCCGAGCATCCGCGCAAACGTTCGCAATGTAACTGTTTGATAGTATCCGGCCAACGTCCGTACTTCTCCATGGTCGAGCCCGGCAAACAGCTCTTCATCCACACGCAGATCCTCGAACAGAAGCGACTCCATGGCCTTGAGCGAGCGCACATTGGATATCCGATACAGACTATCGCATAGAGCCTTTTCCGGAGATGCCATGAGAAACCGCCCCTCCCCCTCACCCACAAGCCTCACTCCATGCGGATAGGCCCTGGCCGGGACATCCTGGTAGAAGAACGATCCGATTGGGGTATCATACCGTTTCTTTTTACCCTTCTTGAATGTAGCCGACGTGATGTGCTCAACGTGTTCGGGGATGAGCCCGTACCACCTGAGGGCGTAGACAAAGGAGACATACGAAGGGCCGTACAGCCGATTGGCAGCCTTGCACCTGACAAGGACATCGCCCGACCTTTCCGAACGGACATACACTCCCTTCTTGAGCCGGTACAACGCCCCCTTATCAACCAGACGCGCTATCCTCGCCTTGGGGCCGGCATACTCGCCCAGATTCTCCTGCAACCACAGAGAATCAGGAACATCAACAGCGATATCAATCATATTTCCTCCAGAAAGTTCATTTTTCATACACTTACTGGAGAAAATATACAAGATGTTTCGGAGCATGGTGACCCAACATTTACCGTTTTTCAATTATCATAATCGAAAAACGGTTATCCCCAGAAAAATCCCCGACGTTCCCAGCGTATGCCTCATATCGGATACTTTCCATATCTCCACCTTCAAGGGGCAGTGGTCGGGGTTCTCC